>CALDNM010000041.1 GCA_937915045.1 uncultured Clostridia bacterium | reverse complement strand
CTCTATGCCGAACTGCTTCTCGCACCTGCCGTTTATCGCCGTGATGCTGCCGTCATTATCGACACTTATCACCGAACCGGCGATCATCTTGATCAGCAGGTCCGCCGAACTTATATATCTGTTGTGACTTTCAAGATTTTTGAAAAGTCCCTCATGGATGGGGACAAGATTCGAAGGCGCGCCCATGAGATCGATCTTCTCGAGCATACCGCCTATGCCGAACGCCTCCGCTATATCGAGCAGCGTCTCGAGGTCGATCACAGGATAACCGAGATCGTACACCTCATCCAAATTCTTCACGCGCGCATAAAGATCGTGCGTCGTCGCGACGCATTTCCCTGTCATGTCCACGCCCTGCATCGTGCCCGCCGGCGTCATCGTCACATCCCTCACTCCGAGCTTAGTCAGAGTCTTGCACAGCCTCGTCGCGATCTCATAATCATTCTGATACACGATCACGTCCGACCCCTTCGCTATGCCAAGAGCCTTCACAAGGCCCGCCGCGCTCAAAGTAATGCCGGCGAAGATCACATCGCCGATCTTCTCCGTGCCGACAGCGTCCGCTATGAATTTGTAAGCTTCAAATGATGTAGTAAGAACGACATTCTCCGCGCCGCTGACTTCAGGCGCGGGCGACCCGACGACCGCCTTTACAATAGTACGGTCTTCCATGAACGCGCCGATCTGCTTTTCAAAATGATCGATAACGTCGCTGTCGTATCCGGTTATAATAAGATCCTTTGCCATTCGCCGCTCCTTACAGATACGATTATATCATATCAGAGAACATCTCAACAGAGCTTCGCGCATTTCCGCGGGATCATCGATACCGTTGACCTCACGCCTTTTAGCCGCCGCTCCCCGGATGCCTTTTATATACCACCCGACGAATTTCCGCATCTCGCGCACAGCCGTATAGTCTCCCTTTTCAGCGCAGAGCATGTCGAAATGCCGCACCATCATAGCCGTCTTTTCCTCCAGGCTCGGAGCAGGCGGAAGATCCTCTCCCCTCCATAGTGCCATCGCGTCCCTGAATATCCATGGGTTCCCGAGAGCGCCGCGGGCGATCATCACAAGATCGCATCCCGTCTCATCCATCATGCGGATCGCGTCAGCGCCTCGCGCCACATCGCCGTTCCCGATCACAGGTATAGACACAGCCTTCTTCACATCAGCGATCACGCCCCAGTCAGCCGGCCCTTCGTAAAACTGCTCGCGCGTCCTTCCGTGGACCGCCACAGCCGAAGCGCCCGCCGCCTCTATCGCCTTCGCGGCTTCAGGAGCGTTGAGAGAATTCAAACTCCACCCCGCGCGTATTTTCGCGGTAACGGGCTTTGTCGTATTTTCGCGTACCGCCCGCACGACATCATAAAGAAGATCGAGGTCCTTCATAAGAGCAGACCCCTCTCCGTTCTTCACGACCTTAGGGACAGGGCATCCGCAGTTTATATCCAGGACCGCGTTTTCACGCCCTTCCAGCATCCTCGCCGCGGCCCCCATTATCTCCGGATCGCTGCCGAATATCTGAAACGCGACAGGCTTCTCCTCCGGATACATTTTGAGGAGCCGTTCCGTGTTCCTGCTTCCGTATATCATGCCCTTCGCGCTCACCATTTCGCTGTACACGAGTGAAGCCCCCTGCTCCCTGCAGAGCAGGCGGGAGGGCGCGTCGGTGATCCCCGCCATCGGTGCCGCTGTAAAGGGGCCCTCAAGTCTGAGGGCCCCTATCTTGAGTTCATTGCTTTTTTCAGTCATATCTTCCGTTATTCCACGAATTCCAGATCGACTTTTTTCTGGTCGATCTCTTTTCTCGGTTCTTTTTTATTCTTCTCGTAGATGACCTCGAGTCCCTCGAGAGTAAGTTCCTTGTCAACGACATCTATGCAGTCCACACCGCTGTCGATGAGAGACGAAAGGCCTCCTGTCGCCACGACCGTGACCTTCTTGTCCGCGCCGCAGATCTCCTGGAGTTCTTTCTTCATGCGCTTGACGACATGCTCCGTCATGCCCATATGTCCGTATACAAGTCCCGACTGCATGGCCGTGACAGTATTTTTACATATGACACGTCCCGGCTCTTCGAGCTCGACTTTAGGCAGCTGCGCCGTCATCTGTACCAGAGCTTCGGACGATATCTTCAGCCCCGGGGCAATAGTCCCGCCCAGATATTCCGCTTTGTCCGTTACTGCCGTGAACGTCGTCGCCGTACCGTAGTCGATGACTATGAGCGGTCCGCCGTATTTATTATAGGCAGCCACCGAATCGACTATGAGATCGGATCCGACAGATTTCGGGTTGTCGTATTTCACTATGAGCCCGGTCTTGACGCCGGCCTCTATAACGATCGCCCTTCTGTTGAAATACTTCTGTGAAAGATGCTGTATCGTGTACAGCACCGACGGTACTACCGTAGAAACGATGACGTCATCGACATCCGCCGTGTCAAGTCCGGAATAGCGAAACAGCTGGTTGATCACCATTCCGTATTCATCCGCGCTCTTGCCATTGTCGGTCTCGAGCCGCCAGTTCTCGATCATTTCTCCGTCCTTGAAAACTCCTAAGACAATATTCGTATTGCCTACATCAAAAGCCAGTAGCATGGTTTCCTCCTTTTGCTCTGAGTAATGAAAGGGTTATTTTATTGTCGCGAGCACTTCTCCCGCGTTTACAGAAGCTCCTTTAGTTGCCGCTACGGTACATACCGTTCCCGCACAAGGAGCCTGTATTTCGTTTTCCATTTTCATGGCTTCGAGGATGAGCAGGACTTCGCCTTCTTCGACCTGCTGTCCTTCTGTGACCATGACGTCCAGGATAGTTCCCGGCATCGGCGCTGTCGCCGCCGTCTCTCCCGACGGGACTTCCGCCGGCTTTTTCTTCTCCGGTACATGAGCCGGGATCTCAGGTCCCGGAGCCGGGGCCTGCGTCACCTGCGGCGCCCTCACTTCCGGTTTTCCCATTATTTCCTCGACTTCCACTTCATAAGATGTCCCGTTGACTTTTATATTGTATTTCTTCATTGCTGTGCTCCGTCCTCGATATCTACTGCAGGAGATCCATTCTTCCTGAGTTCTCCCACGCTGAGCTTCCGCCCTGCACTCTTCTAATATTCTTTATGACCAGTCTGCGGCCGTTTGTGCCGTACGCCGCGAGCGCTCCCGCTATCGCCGCGATGACCTCTTCGCTTATTTCGTCAGTCTCCTGCACGCCCGGGCTTTCCGCCGCGGAGGACGTACTTCCGGTCCTTACATTCACGCTCGATGTCGTCGTCGATACGATCTTCGCTTCGGCATCCTTTTTCCCGCGCTTGCTGAGCTCCGACTTCATGACTACTACCGCCGCGATAAGCATCACGACAAGCACCGCCAGAACTATCAGCGCGATCATTACTAAATGATTCATAAACGCCTCCTAAAGCGGGATGTTCCCGTGCTTTTTGGCAGGCATCGATTCTCTCTTTGTTTTGAGCATGTCAAACGCTGATATTATCCTCTGCCTCGACACCGCGGGTTCGATGACATCGTCGACGTATCCCATCTCAGCCGCCTTATACGGATTGCTGAATTCGTCCTCGTATTCCTGTATCTTCTGCTTCGTCATGGCAGCCGGATCGTCGGCTTGCTTTATTTCTTTTCTCACCGACGAAATGACGTTGATCGCGCCCGCCGCGCCCATGACCGCTATCTGCGCCGAAGGCCATGCCATCACGCAGTCCGAGCCGAGCTCCTTGCAGCACATGCCGATGTACGCGCCGCCGTAAGCCTTCCTCAGGATGAGCGTTACTTTAGGCACTGTCGCCTCGCCGTAAGCGTAAAGCAGCTTCGCGCCGTGACGGATGATGCCGCCGTATTCCTGATCGGTGCCCGGGAGGAATCCCGGTACATCTTCTATTGTAAGGAGAGGGATATTGAACGCGTCGCATCTTCTGATAAAGCGCGCCGCCTTGTCGCTCGCGTTGATGTCGAGGACTCCTGCTTCAAAGTTCGGCTGGTTCGCGACCACGCCGACTGTCTCTCCGTTCATGCGGATGAAGCATGTGATTATATTTCTCGCGTAACGCGACGATACATCGAATATCTCGTTCTCGTCCGCGAGCGCTTTTATTATATCGTACATGTTGTACGCTTTGTTCGGATTGTCAGGAACGATGTTCTCGAGCTCCGGAGTCATCCTGTTAGGTTCGTCGTCCATGTCGTATACAGGAGGCACGTCCATATTGTTCGACGGAAGATATGAGAGGAGTTCTCTCACCTGCATGAGCGCGTCTTCGTCGTCATCGCAGAGGAACTGCGCGTTGCCGCTGATCTCATTGTGCGTCCTCGCGCCGCCGAGAGCCTCTGACGTTACTTCTTCTCCCGTGACTGTCTTGATGACCTGCGGCCCCGTGATGAACATCTGGCTCGTCCCGTCTACCATGAATATGAAGTCGGTGATGGCCGGTGAATATACAGCCCCGCCCGCGCACGGCCCCATGATGACCGATATCTGCGGGATCACTCCCGACGCCACTACATTGTTCGCGAAGATCTTCCCGAATCCGGAAAGAGCGTTCACACCTTCCTCGACTCTGGCGCCGCCCGAATCGTTCAGGCCTACGCACGGAGCTCCTGTTTTGAGTGCCATCTTCTGCACGTTCACGATCTTCTCCGCGTGACATTCTCCGAGCGATCCGCCTATGACTGTGAAGTCCTGCGCGAACGCGAAGACGAGTCTGCCGTCGATCGTGCCATAACCGGTAACGACTCCGTCCCCCGCGGCTTTCTTTTCCGCCATGTCGAAGTTCGCGCATCTGTGTGAAACAAATACATCCGTTTCCACAAAGCTGTCTTCATCGAAAAGCACGTCCAGTCTTTCTCTGGCCGTCAGTTTTCCTCTTTTATGCTGAGATTCGATCTTCTTTTCGCCGCCGCCCATAGCGATCTCGGCTTTTTTCTGTCTCAATTCATCAAGCTTGTTCATCTAATGATTTCCTCCCGGTCTATTGGTTTTTTTCTGTATCCTGTTCTTCGAGGCGCTTGAGCGCTATCGCTATCGTGAGCCCCGGAAGCACTCTGTTGCCGGTGATCTCCGCGCCGAGCACTTCATTTATCCTCTTGAGCCGGTACTGTACCGTGTTCGTGTGTATCCCCATGAACTCCGCGGTCTTGCCGCTGTTCATGCCGGCATCCAGGACGAATGTCTCAAGAGTGTCGAGGAGCTGCCTCCCCTTGTTTTCTCCGATCTCATCGAATCCGTTCAGAAGATCCGCGAAATCCTTCATCATATATCCGCCCTGCACCTGTATGCTTATGCAGTTGCTGACAAGCGACAGGTCGTACTTCGTGAACACGCGCTTGTAAGGGAACACCTTCTCAGCGTAAGCCTGCGCCTCGCCGATCAGCCTGTATCCTTCGAACGCGCCCTCGAGTCCGGAGAGCCCCGTCACATGGAATATCCTTATTTTTCTCTGCTGTTTCAGTTTGTTGTAAAGCGCGATGCACGCCGACTTTCCGTAGTCATCGTTTTTCTGACCTTCCACAGGCTCACGCAGTATCATGCCGTAAGTCTCGTCGCCCGACGCCGTCTTCATGACGCTGAATCCAGGTTCGGCGCCCAGCTCCGCGCTGATCTTTTTCTGCTCCGCCTTGCCCAGGCCGCGCGCGAAAAACACGCTGACGATATTTGAAGGGTCTACTTCCGTTTCGTTCATCAGCGAAAAAGCCAGTTTTAGATTTCCGCGCCTCAGCGCGTTTATGAGTTCCGTCTTCGCGTCTCTGACAGGTGTGAATTTCCACATGCCCATCGCGAGCTCGACTATCTCCGCGAGTTTTGTGATCTCGCCGGAGCTGTAAGTATCCTCGTCATCTACCAGGAACATGAAGTAATCCTCGCCGCCGAGTTTTATCGGCCACCAGTAAGTCAGGACTCCTTCGACGTCTATCAGCGTGCCGACCGGAGATTTCGTGAATACCGATCTTTCCATGCCGCAGCTTATAGCTTTCTCTACCGTTGTCCTGTATCTTGTCTCCACCGTGAACACGGGATTGAAATCGTTCGAAAGTATAACGAGCTGGAACGCGTTGTTTATAGCCGCCGCTCTCGCCGCAGCCGCGAAGCTCTCATACTTGTCGAAATCGAGAAGATCCATGACGGTGCTGCTTATGATCCTGTTTTCCTTGGCATCGTATTCGCCGTAATACAGCCTCCCCGTCACTTCCGTTATCGCCTCGGAAATGTCCCTCGTCTGATCCATGACAATAAGCGGAAAATTTTCTTTTTCCGCTTCTGCCATAACTTTCTTTCCTATTTCGTCCGCTACATCGCCCTCGTAGAATACTGCCAGACCGGCGTTCCCGCCGTCGGCAAGCGCTCTGATAACAGCGCATTGGGCGTCTTCGTCATCTCTTGTGAGACTGAAAGATGTGAATGTGAACTGATTTTCCTCCGCGCCGAACCTGACGGCTTCATCGCCGCCTGACGCTTCAAGCACGGATACGGCCTTCACTACATTCTCCAGACCATCTCTGCCCGCGATCACGCGCGCTCCGCTGAACACGCCGAGTCCCAGACAGTCACTGACCGTTACTTTCATATATTTCTCCTCAGTACAGAATGCTTATTTGCCTTCCGTCTTATGATCCGTTTCGCTGTCGCTCTGATCGGATGTCGGCTCTTCGTCCTCTTCATCATCATCAGCGTTCAGGTAATCCGTATCGTAGATCGAAAGATCTTCATCTTCATCTATATCGGTATTCGTG
>CALDNM010000040.1 GCA_937915045.1 uncultured Clostridia bacterium | reverse complement strand
GCTTTCTTCCATCAGGTCATATGCCGCTTCGATGAAGTATTTCATCATGCGTTTCTGTTTTATGCTTAGATCTGTTGCCATATTATTACCTCACTTGTTTGATTATACCGCGGTACGGATCTTTTTTCGACCAAATTTCGTTTTATCTGTTGACAAGCTGTACACTATGGAGCATAATATAAACACGTTTAGAATATAAACATGTTTATATTCTAACACGCGACACAATGATTGTAAAGAGAGGGGAGCTTGCGATGAGCATCAAAGGGAACAAAAGCTGGACATGGCTCGTTTTCGCCGGCGCGGTATGCTGGAGCCTGAACGCGCCGTTTGTGAAGTACATAAATATGGACCCGATGCTGCTGTGCGCTATGCGTTCGCTGGTGGCCGGGATCGTGCTGTCCCCATTTATATTCAGGAAAAAGACACGACTCAGCAAAAGCCTCATCGGCTACATCATATGCTATGTCGGGAATACGGCCTGCCTGGTCATCGCTCTTAAAGCGGTGCCTTCGGCGATCGCTGTCGGGATGCAGTACACCGGGATGATCTGGCTGTTCGGTATCGCGCTGATGAAGAAGCAGACGACTCTTTCATTCAGGACGATCATGCCTATCGCGACTGTAGTAATGGGTGTAGTTCTGTTCATGGTTTCCGGGTCGAGCGGTGATTACAGTGCTGCGGGGATGCTCGCGGCGATATCGGAAAGTCTGTTTTTCGCCGGAATAACATATTTCGCCAAAGACGCGGGCGGAGATGATCCTCTCGCTCTTACCTCTATAGCTAATCTCGCGACTGCGGTCTTCGTATTCGCCCTGCCTTCAACAGCACTGGCGGACATCGGCACGATCGACGGGACGAAATGGCTTCTCCTGCTGTTCCTTGGAACATGTCAGCTCGGCGCGGGTTACACTCTGTACAATATCGGACTGAAGCATGTGCTCCCGCATAAGGCTTCGATGATCGCTATCTGGGAAATGATCCTGGGTCCGGTCTGGTGTTTGATATTTCTGGGAGAATTGCCGGCGATGATGGTCGTCGCGGGATTTGTGCTAATACTTATTGGAATGCTGGCCGACGGAGTACTGGCCGGGATCAAGGCGGCAGAAAACACGATACATTTAGTCGAGGATGAAAGAAACGAAGAACATGCCGCGATGGCCGCCGCGGCTGGAGGCAGAAGAGCTGCCCGCCGCTGATCACCATAGGAGAAAGACAATATAAAAGCGCGCTGCCGCGCGCTTTTTTGATACCGGTATTTCCGGCACGATATCGTTATTTTGATCCGTTCGATGATTTCTTCGCTTCTGCTTTTGCGGCTTTGGCTGCTGCTTTAGCGGCGTTTGCTTCCGCTTTGACCGCGTTGGCTTCCTGCGCGGCCGCTTCGGCTTCTCCGGCTCCATCAAAGGCAGCGGTGTTTTCGGCGCTTTCTATGGCAGCCAGCCCTGCTCCCGGAAGTGAGATCTTGTGATCGTATTCCGGAAGATCCTGCGGCGCGAGTTTATAGAATGTGTAATATCCGCTTACGATATAATACATCGACTGCATGAACAGCACTATGTTCTGCGGCGAGTTCGCGAATCTCGGGCGGAAACGCTTCTTCTTGTTTTCGGTCCAGTCATCGCAGAAAAGATCCATGAATTTCATATTCTTTGTCTTGCGCGGCTTTCCGCCGTTGGCGCGTTCCGGATAAATATTTACATTGATCGGGATCTGCTGTGCCTCATAAGCGCAGAATATCGCGATGTGCAGCGGTGTCTCTCCCAAATTCGCCGGATGCGTCCCGTTGTAAAAATCACGGCACTCGATCCTCCTGAGCCCATGGTTCTTGAGCGCGACTTCGTACAAAAACGACTCCAGCGCGTCACGGGCCTGATCGCCCATCGTGTCCGGAGACGTTACTGCCGCTTCTTCGACGGCGCGGATCTTCTCGTAAAGCTCATCGTTGAGTCCGCGGAGAAAAAAGAAACTCCCGTGCTCCCTGACTTCATTTTCATAATCCCTGTTCGTAGTATCTGCCATATTATCTCCTTGTTTCAGCATAAAATAAACGGATCAATATCTCAGCAATTCCTCATACACTTTTGTCGCGAATCGATCGGTCATGCCCGCGATAAAATCGAGCGCGGCCTGATCGTAGATGCTCTCATCATCTAATCGGCCATAGATCTTTTTGTTGCGGTAACGCAGCGGTGAGTCGATGGCGCTGTACACTCTCAGGAATTTCTCGAATTCCCGGAGCAGCAATGGGTATTCGCCGGCTGACGCGTGGATGCTTGCCAGTGTATCTTCTCCCGCGTAGTATTCACGGAGTTTAGCGAATATCTCGTTGAGCGCGAGTGTTGTGTACTGGCGGTAAGGCTCAAGGTGCCGGTCTGTATAAATGTGCGCGTAATTGAATTCCTTGAGTTCTTTCATCTGCGTCATATATTTCGGCGAGAGTCTGATCCCGCTGTCAGGATCACTGTTCTCGCAGAGGTCGATTATCATGTTGTGCATTATGACTGTTGTGTTTATCGCGTTTTCGTCGTAACGGCGCGCCATGCTTTCGAGTTCGGATATTTCGTCCGGCCCCAGAGCTCCCAGTTCGATCGCGTCTTCGATGTCGCGCCCGAGGTAGGCGATCTTGTCCGCTATCTTGACTACGCAGCCTTCCCATGTGACCGCGTTGACGGAGTTTTCGCCGCCCGGCCTTCCTATATCATAAAGGTCGCCGAACGTATCGGTCCCGTCGCGCCCGTCACGCGGATATATCGTGTCTTCATCGACTTCTCCGCAGTGGCAGACGATACCGTCTCTCACGGCGTAAGTGAGCCCGAGGTTCTCTACATTATTATTGAAATCCTCCAGCAGCTCGATGTCGTCCGCGAATC
>CALDNM010000039.1 GCA_937915045.1 uncultured Clostridia bacterium | reverse complement strand
CGCTCTTCCGATCTAGCACCATGTCGAGCTTCGCGGATATCAGCTGCCCCGGCTCCACGCTTTCGAGCCCCGCGTGATCAGCAAGTATTTTCTGTGTCATCGTCATTCCCATTATTCTGTCTCCTTACTGATGAATCCCTTCACTTTGTTCATCCTGTTCATCGCGCTCACGAGAGCGTTGATAGCTGCCGGGATAATGTCGTTATGTATACCGCATCCCCAGTACTGCCAGCCGTTCTCGTCCGCTATCGCCACATACGCCGCCGCTCTTGAATCCGAATCCGATTCGAGCGCGTGTTCTTCGTACGTTATGAAGTTGTAATTGAAATCATAAGGCGTCTCCCTGAGAGCGTTCCTGACCGCGTCGAGGCGGCCGTTGCCGTCGCCTTCCACAGTATACATATCCCCGTCTATAGTGACATCCATCTTGACGTGCATCCCGTCATTGGTCTTGTAATCTTCCGAGTTCTGCCTGTAACGCGCCATCGTGATATCTACCGGATCGAAGTAATTCACATACTCGTCCTCGAACGAGTCGAAGATCTCTTCAGGCGAAAGCTCTTTATGCTGATGATCGGAAATATTCTTCATCATGTATCCGACCTCTTCTCTCATCGCTTTCGGGATCTTGTAGCCGTAATTCTGTTCGAGCACGAACGCGACTCCGCCCTTCCCGGACTGACTGTTGATCCTGATGACATCTCCCTCGTACTCTCTTCCGAGGTCATGCGGATCGACCGGTATATATGGGACGCACCACTGATTTATTTTTTTTGCTTCTCTGAATTTCATGCCCTTCGCGATCGCGTCCTGATGCGATCCGGAGAAAGCGGCGAATACCAGAGCCCCGCCATAAGGATGTCTCGGATGTACTTTCATTCCTGTGTATTTTTCATAGTGTTCTACTACCGACGGCATGTCAGAGAAGTCGAGCTTCGGATCTACTCCGTGTGTGAACATGTTCATCGCGATAGTCACTATATCCACATTTCCTGTGCGCTCGCCGTTCCCGAAAAGCGTCCCTTCGATCCTGTCGGCTCCCGCGAGTATCCCGCACTCAGCGTCCGAGACTCCCGTGCCCCTGTCGTTATGAGGATGCAGCGATATGACTACGTTATCACGATGGTGCATATGCTTGCTCATGTACTCGATCTGACTCGCGTATACGTGAGGCATCGACATCTGTACTGTGCTCGGGAGATTGATGTAGACCTTTCGCCAAGGCGTCGGCTGCCATATATCTATGACCGCGTTGCAGACTTCGGCCGCGTATTCAGGCTCCGTCCCTGTGAAGCTTTCCGGCGAATACTCGAACCAGAAGTTCGTTCCGAGTATCGTCGCCGCTATATCCTTCATCAGCTTTGCACCGTCCGTCGCGATCTTCTTGACTTCTTCTTTTGAAGACTTGAATACCTCTTCACGCTGCACTCTTGAAGTCGAGTTGTACAGATGGACGATGATGTTCTTCCCTCCGCGTACCGCTTCAAAAGTTTTCTTTATGATATGTTCTCTCGATTGAGTCAGCACCTGTATCTTTACATCGTCCGGGATCATGTCCTCCTCGATCAGCGTGCGGACGAACTCATACTCTGTCTCCGACGCCGCTGGGAATCCCACTTCGATCTCTTTGAATCCTATCTCAACGAGATATGTGAAAAAGTCCAGTTTCTGTTCAAGGCTCATCGGAACGATCAGTGCCTGGTTGCCGTCTCTCAGATCCACGCTGCACCATGTCGGCGCTTTCTCGATCCTGTCTTTCTTTGTCCAGTCCATGCATCTTTCCGGCGGCATGAAATAACCTGCTTCATACTTTTCACAATTCTCCATTTTTCTTCCTCCACTTTCTTTCGGTACGCGTCGGCGGCATTCTCAAAGCCATTACTATAAAAAAACTCCGCCTCTTAATAAAGAGACGAAGGCATAATATGCTTCCGCGGTACCACTCTTATTGGATCCGGCCATCACCGGTCCCGCTCATAAGGTTCTGCTCCGGGGTGAGACATCATTCGGGGACCTGCGGTCATTTCAGCAGCGGCCGCTCTCTTGGAAGTTCCCATCAATGATTTATTCCCTTCAACGCAAGTTTATTGACTTGTCTGCTAATCTAACATTTTCTCTGTGCCGTGTCAACATATTTTTTCAATTTTTTTGTGTGATATCACAAATTTGTTTTATTCAGACTATTTTCCCGCCTGCTTTATGTATAACACTATAATTATGACTAATATCTCCAATATGCATTGTTATTATATTTTATGTTGTGCTATTATCTAGACAAATAAAAAGGACCGGCACATAAACCGGAGGTGTAAAAATGAAAAAAGTCTATATCTGCATAGTTTTTTCAGCATTTCTCTTTGGAACTATGAACGTTTCGCTCAAAATAGCAGGCGCGAGCTTCGATCCGCTGCAGCTCACATTCATACGATTCCTGATAGGCGGCCTGATACTGCTTCCATTCGCGATGCCCGATCTTAAAAGAGGCCGGATCAAGCTTCACGGAAAAGATCTGCTCTATCTGCTTTTTCTCGGTATTATATGCATACCGATCAGCATGATACTTTTCCAGCTTGGGATAGACAATATGAACGCGTCCACATCGGCCGTTCTCTTCTGTATCAACCCCATTTTCACAATGATATTTGCCTGCACCCTCTCAAATGAAAAGTTCACCAAGGGAAGAGCGGCAGCTGTCATCATCGCCGCCGCGGGTTTCATATTCATGGTGAAGCCGTGGGATCTCGATCCCGGAAACACGATAAAAGGCTGCGTGCTGATGCTGCTGTCAGCGATCACCTTCAGCCTTTACAGCGTGCTCGGAAAGAGCATGATAAAAAAGGTCGGCGCTGTCACGACTACGAGCATGAGCTTCATCTTCGGCTCGGTCGTTCTCCTTATCCCGATAATGATAATGAAGAAGCCGGTGCTTGCAGGTATCGCGCAGAACATACCTATCATCCTCTACGTCGGCATTTTAGTCACAGGTCTCGGATACCTTCTCTATTTCATGGCGATAAGGTGGAGCGACGCTTCTACCGGTTCGATAGTTTTCTTCCTGAAGCCTGCCATCGCTCCCGTAGTCGCGGTCATCGTGCTGCATGAAGTCCTGCTGTGGAATTCTTATCTCGGCATTGCGCTCATGCTTGCCGCGTCGTACGTGAATCTTCGTGAAAGCAAAAAGATCTCCGGGCCGCGTGTCGGCTGAGATCGTGGATCAAATCAGGACGCCGTATATCGCGACGTCCTGATTTATTATTTATTCGTTTAATGTATCGGCCATGTGATCAAGCGTCGAGTTTGATGTCCTCTTCATGCCAGCATTCGAGGTCAATCAGGCCGATATCCTCACCGACGAACGTAAGCGGCAGTCCCGCTTTCTTCTTTCTCTGGAAGTCGTGCAGGCAATCGAACGCCTGCTTTCTCAGAAGGAATATCGCTATGATATTGATCGTAGCCATTGCCGCCATGATTATATCAGCTATGCTCCAGGCCACGTCCAGACTTACCATCGCGCCTATCAGCACGACCGCGACACAGAAACATTTGAAGATCTTCATCGCTGTCTCACTCGGAGTGATGAACTTCATGTTCGCTTCAGCGTAATAGAAATTGCCTATTATCGACGAGAACGCGAAGAGGAATATGCATATCGTCACGAATGTGATGCCGATCTGCCCCATCTGAGAAGCGAGAGCCTGCTGAACGAATGGGATGCCATTGAGCAGTTCCCCCGTTTCAGGATCTACAGCTCCGAGCTGGTTCGAAAGCAGATCTATGAACGCTGTAGTCGAACAGATGATAAGTGTGTCGATATATACAGAGATGACCTGCACAGCTCCCTGCTTGGCAGGATGAGATGTATCGGCTGAAGCCGCCGCGTTTGGTGCTGAACCCATGCCGGCCTCATTCGAGAACAGGCCTCTCTTTATTCCATATACGATACATGATCCCGCCATGCCTCCGGCTATCGATCTGAAATCGAAAGCATTGCTGAAAATAAGTCCGAAAGCCGCAGGCACATGCGTTATATTCTTGCAGAACACAAACAGTCCGACAATGATATAAAGGACAGCCATGATCGGTACCATGATCCCCGAAAGTTTGCCTATGAACTGTCCTTTCGCGAAGAAACAGTAAGCGGCAAGCGCGGCGATGATGATCCCTATGATCAGCGGCCAGTGTGTGCTTGTATAATTTGGTATATAATACGCGAACGATGATGATATAGTATATGACTGGAGTTCATTGAACCCGAACGCGTATGTAAGAATGAGAATGACAGCGAACGTGACGCCCAGCCATCTTTTATGAAGTCCCTTTTCTATATAATATGCAGGGCCTCCTTTGAATCCCGTATCAGGATCCTTTTTCTTGTAGATCTGAGCAAGCGTGGATTCCACGAATGCTGTAGCCGACCCGAAGATCGCCATCAGCCACATCCAGAATACAGCTCCCGCTCCTCCGATAACTATCGCCGTAGTGACACCGGCTATATTCCCTGTGCCGACACGAGACGCGGTCGCTACCATAAGCGACTGGAACGAAGACATGTTATCACCATTCTGAGGTTTCTCTACCATCGAACGCAGTCCGTCCGGTATGAGTCTTATCTGAACAAAAGCGCACTTGATGGTGAAAAACAGGCCCGCCGCGATCAGAAGATAGAGAAGGTAATACGTATAGATAAAGTCATCTATACTGCCTAGTACTTTTCCTAATTGTAACATTTTGCCTCTCCCGATATATAATATAAATAATGTAAATAGAATAAATAACTTTTATATTATATTACTTTGAGAAGATTTGCGCAATTCTAATGCTTGAGAAGAGTTAAGAAATTCTCTTCCGAAAGCGGTTTCGACTTGAAGTAGCCCTGGACGCCGTCGCACCCCGTCTCTCTTATGACGTGCATCTGATCCTGTGTCTCAACACCCTCAGCGACTGTATCCATGCCTAGACCTTTCGATATCTCGATTATACCTTCAGTAATGAATCTGGCTTTTTCGTTTGTCGCTATGTCATCTATAAGACTTTTATCGATTTTAATAACATCAAAGTTGATATCCCTTATCATTTTGAATGACGAATATCCGCTTCCGAAATCATCGAGAGCTATCCTGAATCCTGCATCGTGCACGCCGCGCATGACCCGAGACGCGATATCCTGATCGAGTTCGAACGCCGTCTCCGTAAGTTCTACTTCAAGAAGACCGTGCGGCAGGCCGTATCTGTCCACTATTTCAGATATGTCCGAAACAAAGTTCTTGCCGAATATATCGACTCTCGAGAAATTAGTGGATACCGGGACCGGATCGATACCTTTATCTATCATTTTTCTCAGTGTACTGCAGACATTTTCGAGCATACGCATGTCGAGCCTGGTTATCATCCTGCGTTCTTCCATCAGCGCGATGAACGAACCCGGCATCAGCAGACTGCCGTCAGCCCTGCGCCATCTCGCGAGAGCTTCAGCACCGTTCACTTCACCTGTGACGACATCGTATTTCGGCTGGAAATACGCGATGAACTCCCCGCTGTCAAGCGCGCTGTCAGCTTCATTCATCAGTATGTCCTCTTTTTCAAAATATTCGTCGACTTCTTTGCTGTATATCACATACTCCCCATTGCCGTGTTTGCGGCAGAGATCCTTGGCTGCCGAAGCGTTGTCGCGTATCAAAGTGATGCTTTCTTTTTTGTTATCTACTCCGCATAGTCCGTATACCAGAAATACAGGGAAACTCTTTCCCTGAGCTACCGTCATAGTGATCTTTGTCACAAGACCTTCTGTCACATTCCTGACGCTGTTTTTCACCAGCATCACAAAGTGGGCCGCATTCACGCGACACGCTATTCCATCCGTCTTCAGGACCTTCTTCATATGATCAGCGAGATACTTGATGAGTTCATCTCCCTCTTCGAATCCATACATCAGATTATAGTCACGGATATTCGCCACATCCATGTCGATGACTGTAAAATCATCCGACGGACAGTCTTTGAGTATCTCACTGGCTTTGCGGTCGAATCCATATTCACTGTATAGTCCTGTGAGCTTGTCTTCCTGGATAACCACCTTCATCTGCTCCGATGCCTTTTTCCTCGTATGCAGAAGGCCAAGCAGCAGTGCCACCAAAGCGGCAAACACAATAAACAGCATCAAAATGAGCCAGACCGGCATCCTGTCCACGAACGCGGCCAGCGTTACCTGCTGATTCCCGAGAGAGTTGCTTATTATTATATCGTTGCGCTGGTTTTTGGATATGGATCTTACAGACTTCTGCATTATACCGATGAGCGTATCGTTGCAGCTGCTGCTCATCGCCGCGCATATCGAAATACTGCTGTCAGGCACTGTCACACATTCGAGATCTCTGTATTTTCTGTTGTTCAGATAATAATTCGCCGAGTATGTCGTCACGTAAGCTCTGTCGGCTTCCCCGTTTTTCACAGCATCGAGACAGTCCTCTGTGGAATGATATGTTTTCACTGTATTTTCATCTTTACTTTTGATATATTTGTATGTCGTCATCAGATCCGTGACTGCAGTCGTAAGATCCCCGCTTGATGACTTTGCCTTTTCTTTTTCGACGATCTCCATCGGTGAGTCAAGATATGGCGATGTCAGGTCAAGGCCATTCTGCCCGGCATAGTTATAGTCGTAGCAGAAATCCGCGATTATAGAATCTTTATGGCTTTTCAGATAGTCGATACATTCCTCTCCGGTCTGCATGCTTATATATTTAAATTTGATACCCGATTTCTTCGATATCAGAGCAAACATATCCGCGGATATCCCTCCGAAAGAGCCATCGTCATTCGTCATGGCTACAGGAGGAAGTTTATCATTATATACTACAGTTATCTTATGATCCAGGCCTGCAACATAAGTCTGCTCATTCTTAGTCAGCACGAGCTGTGAAACTCCTGAGTTCAGATACTTGGACGCCAGATCTGTCTCAAAGGACGGATCACTTGTTTTGATCTGCCGGATAGCATTATTGAGACCGTTCAGGACTTCCGTGTTTCCTTTTGTAGTAACAAAATAAAATGGTTCCAGCGCGAACTGCGCGACGGCCTTTATCCCGGTGTCACTCACGTTGCCGCCGATAAGTCCCGCGTCGAGGGTGCCGTTCTTCACATCACGGCATATTGTTTTCACCGATACTGATTGTACCGCTGTGAACGAGATGTCATGTTCCCCGCAAAATTCTTTCAGTTTTCCGAGATTGCTTGACCCCTTGAGATACCCCACTCTCATTCCGTTCATCGCGGAATAGTCATCGTACGCAATATCACTCTTTTTCGATACGTAAAGCGAGAGGCTTTCATTGCCGCAGCTGTAATGCGGATAATCGAAATACTTCTCTCTGCCGGAAGTTTTAAAGACGCATCCAACGATATCGATATCGCCTCGTTTCAGTCTTCTCAGACACTGGCTGTAGTTTCCGTCGACAAATTTCAGCTTCCAGCCATTGTCCTGCGCTATCTGCTGAAGATACTCATAATTATATCCGTATTTATAACCGCCGCTTGATTCCTGATACCCTGAATATGGGAAATAACCGATCCTGACAGTCTTATCTCTGGCCGACGCGTTCAAAGGCGCGGCAAAGCAGATCGCCGCCGCGATGAGAATGATCAATGATAATACGAGCACGTATTTTTTCTTTGACGCCGTCTCCGACATTTCCCTTCTCCCCATAAGTCTCATCTTCAAAGATTGACTCTAAACTTACCTTTCATTCCACCACAATCGTAAGTTTTTTGCACAAAAATACCGACAGACATTTTCGATCCGCCGGTACATTTAGTTTAAACATGTCTTTATTCTTTAGATCAATTTCATTTCCCTCGCCTGACGCTCGAGTTCTTCTCTGAACTTAGGATGCGCGATACTTATCATCTTTTTGCATCTTGTCGGTATATCTTCTCCGAAAAGATCCACACACCCGTATTCTGTAGCGACATACTCTACGTTCGCGCGAGGCGTATCCACATATGTACCTTCAGGCAGGAACGGAACGATCTTTGATTCGAGCTTCCCGTCCTTCGTCATCCTTGTCGAATGGAAAGCGATGAACGACTTGCCGCCTTCTGCCGCCGCCGCGCCTCTCGCGTAATCGAGATGCCCGCCTGTGCCGCTGTACTGCCTGCCCGGCATATTACTGGCATCGCACTCGCCTGTGATGTCCATCATCACGCAGCTGTTTATCGACATCATGTTTTTATTCTGGATGATATTTTCATACGCGTTCGAAAAACTGTAAGGCGTGAAATATATATCTTTATTCTCTTTGATGAAGTCAAAGTGTTCCTGACTGCCGTAGCTGAACCCCGCTACGCTCAGCCCCGGCATAAATGTCTTCTTCGAATTATTGATCACGCCCTTTCTCTGCAGGTATGACATCGATTCTGTGAACATCTCCGTAGTGACGCCGAGGTCTTTATGATCTTCAAGTCCGTAACCTATCGCGTTCGCTATACCGCCGATACCGAGCTGTATAGTCGCTCCGTCCGGGATGAGTTCAGTTATGTGTTTTGCGATCTTCATGTCAGTCTCGTCGGGTTTGGATGTGACGACGCAGTGGTATTCCGAATCCTCTTCAACAAACGCGTCTATCCTGTCCACTGGGATGAATATATCCGGATGGCCGAAAATCTTCGGTATATTTTTATTTACCTGAGCTATCACTTTCTTTCCGAACATCCATAGGTCGCCCATCTGTCCGGCATTCTGAGGCCCAAGGCAGCAGAGACCGTTTTCGTCCGGCTCAGTGACTCCCACGAACACGATATCCGGGGCCATTTTCCTGTTATATCTTCTTTCAAGGGAAAGCTGCATCGGCACGAACGTCGTTATATTTCCATTTTTATAGTCTTTCCTTTCCTGCGCTCCGAGGAAGAGGCACTCGCTCCTTATCATGTCGCTTGTAAGTTCCGGATCGCCGAGCCCCATATCATAAAATCTGTAATCTCCGAGCACCCTTATGCCCTTAAGATCGCCGGCCTTGACCGCTCTCATCACAGCGTCTAAAAGAGGCTCCGCGACGTTGTGCCCGCCCGGATCAACTTTGTCGCCGTCCTTCATGAATCTGGCTACCGCTTCGTCAGCCGTCATAAGTTTGTTTTCATATATTTTTCTCTGATCCATTTTCTGTTCCTCTTTCGCGCTTCCGCGCGCCTTTGCAGTTATATTTCTAGTGATTACTATAACACTTTACGCATAAAAGATTCATACCGATATCGCATGTAAAATATGCATTTTTATTTCTTTTCCACCTTGACTATAACACGTCTGTATATACAATAAAAATATCAATGAACGATACAAACTATTCCCGGGAGGAACATCAGCATGATAATCAAAACCGATTTTGAAGAACTTAAAGTATTCTGCTCGACGACGGAGGATGGAGACATATCCGATCTTTTATGTCCGGACGCTAAAGCAAACAGAAAACATTTTATAGAAAATACAGAGCTCCCCGTGAAGGATCTCTATTATCTTTTTGTGTCTCACAAAGATAAGGTCACTCGGTTTCCTCTGACAGAAGAATATAAAAGTGAGAACGACTGGTCGAGATGTGTCGTCCAGTCAGAAGATGACGGCATGCGCATCGACACTGACGCGATCGTGACAGATGTAAGGGGCGCGTATTTTTATCTTGGGTTCGCGGACTGCAATCCTGTTCTTCTTTATGACAGAAAAAAACACGTTCTTTCTTTTGGCCACTGCAGCTGGAGAAGCACATATCTTGGCCTTCATGTGAAAATGCTTGAAGCCATGCAAAAATATTACGGCTGCAGCTCTGAAGATGTAGCAGTAATGTTCGGTCCGACTATACGCGCTGAGTCATATGGTTTCGATGACGAGCCGAAGCAGATCGGCGATCCTGCGTGGAAAGACCATATCACTTTTGAAGACGGACTTTACCACATCGACCTCTCGGGGTACATCGCGGACTGCCTCAAAAAGAAAGGCGTTACTGCGAGCAACATCACCATGCCGTTTGCCGACACATTCAAAGACCCTCGGTTTTTCTCACATTACCGCAGTGTAAAAACAGGTGAAGCCGAAGGACGTTTCGCTTTTGGCGCGGGCATGAAATAAACGAGCAGACACCACGTTTGTTATATTCGATAAAAAGTTATCGGTTTTTTCTGTGCTCGATAACATTTTTTAAGTTGCGGTTTGTACTCCAAAGTATTAAGATTGAATTATCAGATATATTATATGTTAGGAGGAACACCAGACATGAAACAATTAACTGAAATCAGATGGCATGGCCGTGGTGGTCAGGGTGCAAAAACTGCATCGCTGCTGCTGGCTGATGTCGCGTTCAACACAGGAATGCAGGTTCAGGGTTTCCCTGAGTATGGTCCTGAAAGAATGGGCGCTCCGATCACTGCCTACAACCGTATAGGCACAGGAAAGATCAGAGTACATTCCAACATCTACCAGCCTGACTATGTTGTCGTAGTTGATGAAACTCTTCTCGACACAGTCGACGTGGCGAGCGGGCTCAGCAAAAAGGGCGCTATCGTCATCAACTCACCAAAGAGCGGTGAAGAGCTCAGACCGAAACTCCACGGATATACAGGAAAGGTATATACCATAGACGCAAGGAAGATCTCCATGGAAACTCTTGGAAGATACTTCCCTAATTCTCCTATGCTTGCTGCTATCGTTAAAGTAAGCGGCATCATGGAGCAGGATGAATTCATGGACGAAATGAAAGCTTCATATAAGCATAAGTTCGCTCATAAACCGCAGGTCATCAGTGGCAATATGAAAGCTCTCGAGATGGCATTCCAGGAGGTGAAATAGCATGGCTAAAATGAAAAAAGATAATATCGCGCTGCACACTCTGGATGAAAAATGGGAAGATATGACTCCCGGCTGTACCATCACAGGGAACGGCACATCTAAACTTTTCAGAACAGGCGACTGGCGTGTAGCCAAACCTGTTTTTATTGCGGACAAATGCAAACAGTGTCTCTTATGCGCTCCGGTATGCCCGGACAGCAGCATCCCTGTCAAGAACGGGAAGAGACTCGATTTTGATTATGAACACTGCAAGGGCTGCGGCATCTGTGCCGTCAACTGCCCGTTTGGTGCTATAGAAATGAAGGAGGGCGAGTAGTCATGGCAAAGAAAGACAGATTATCAGGAAATGAGGCTGTCGCTGTAGCGATGCGTCAGGTCAACCCGGATGTTATGCCGGCTTTCCCTATCACTCCTTCAACGGAGCTGCCTCAGTATTTTTCATCGTATGTAGCTAATGGTCAGGTCGACACAGAATTCATTCCTGTCGAGTCTGAGCACAGCGCTATGGGTGCCTGCATAGGTTCAGAAGCCGCGGGCGCAAGAACTATAACGGCGACATCGTCTGCCGGATTCGCGTTCATGTGGGAACTCCTCTATGTCGCGGCTTCGAACAGACTCCCTATCGTCCTCGCTCTCGTAAACAGAGCGCTGTCCGGTCCTATCAATATCAACTGCGACCATTCCGACGGCATGGGCGCGAGAGATTCCGGATGGATCCAGCTTTACGCTGAGGACAACCAGGAAGCGTATGACAACTACATCCAGGCGTTCAGGATCGGCGAGCACGAAGATGTGCAGCTTCCTGTCATGGTTTGCCAGGATGGTTTCATCACATCACACGGTGTGCAGAATATAGAACTGCTCGAAGACAAGGAAGTCAAAAAATTTGTCGGACAGTACAAACCTGAAAGAGCACTTCTGAATCCGGGAACATCGTTCGCGGTAGGTCCGTATTCGGTAAGTGACCATTACTTCGAAGCGAAGAGAGCTCAGGCCGAAGCGCTTAAGCACTCCAAGAAAGTCATCAAGGATGTAGCGGTCGAATATAAGAAGCTCTCCGGAAGAGGATTCACATGGTTCGAAGAGTACAAGATGAAGGACGCTGAATACTGCATGATCATCATGGGCTCCGCTGCCGGCACAGGCAAGGACGCTGTAGACGCTCTCCGCGAGAAGGGTGTCAAGGCAGGACTCATCAAGATCAGGATGTTCAGACCTTTCCCTGGAAAAGAAATAGCAAACGCTGTTTCAAAGTGCAAGGTCATTGCCTGCATGGACAGGACAGAGAGTTACAACCTCCAGTCAGGCCCTATCGGTGCTGATGTCAAGACTGCTCTCTACAATGAAGGCGCGAAAGTCAAAGTCCTCAATTATGTATATGGACTCGGCGGCAGAGATGTCACAGTCAAGAGCCTCTCATCCGTATTCAAAGATATGGAGAAGGTACAGAAGAACAATAAACTCGGCAACCCGTATCGTTATCTATCGGTAAGAGGTTAGGAGGGAGAAAAAAATGGCAACTGAATATAATTTCAAAGAAATAATGGAAAGACCAGAACGTTTTGCTCCCGGCCACAGAATGTGCGCGGGATGCGGCGCTCCGATAGCTGTAAGGAATGTCATGAGAGCACTGCATGATGGAGACAGAGCTGTTGTAGCTAACGCTACAGGCTGCCTCGAAGTATCATCTTTCATGTATCCTTATACAGCATGGGAAGATTCCTACATCCATAATACATTCCAGAACGCGGCAGCTACATGCTCAGGCGCTGAAGCGGCTTACAATGTTCTGAAGAAAAAAGGAAAGATCAAAGAGAACTTCAAGTTCATCGCGTTCGGCGGAGACGGCGGTACATATGATATCGGATTCCAGTCACTGTCCGGAGCAATGGAAAGAAACCACGACATGGTATATGTATGCTACGACAATGAAGCTTACATGAACACAGGTATCCAGCGTTCATCCGCTACACCTGAGTTCGCCGACACAACGACGACACCTGCTGGCACTGAGTCTATGGGTAAACCACAGAACAGAAAAGACCTGGCTGCAGTCATCGCTGCTCACCATGTACCATACGTAGCTCAGACTACATTCGTACAGAACATGAAAGATCTCCACATCAAAGCGGAGAAAGCTATCTATACTAAGGGAGCTTGCTTCCTTAATATCCTGGCGCCATGTCCTCGTGGATGGAGATATAACACTCCTGATATTATCCAGATCACTCAGCTCGCTGTCGACACATGCTTCTGGCCTCTGTTCGAAGTAGAGAACGGTGAACACTGGACTCTGAACTATCAGCCTAAGAAAAAACTCCCTATCGAGGATTTCCTTAAGCCACAGGGCAGATTCGCTCACCTCTTCAAGCCTGGAAACGAAAAGTACATCGCGAAGATGCAGGAAGATGTAGACCGCAAGTGGGAAGAACTGCTTACCAAATGCAACGCATAAACAAAGCATGATAGATTTCAGTTATACGAGATCTGGTAAATCATGACCACCCTTAAAAAGGGTGGTTTGCTCCAGGGCTATAAGCCCTTGTT
>CALDNM010000038.1 GCA_937915045.1 uncultured Clostridia bacterium | reverse complement strand
GAGCCAGAGGTACCACATGAGATCTCCCGAGTGCCCGGTCTCTTCCGATTTTTTCGGGTTGAAATAAGCCAGTCTCACCTGCTCGTCCAGATAGTCGAACAGCGCCTTGCCGTGATTTGTCGAACCGTTCAGCGTGACGTCGAGGAATTTCCCGTCAGCGTCCATCGGTATACACCCGTGATACATGAGATTCCCGTTCTGTATTTTATAGAGCGCTCCGTGCGCGAACATGAAGCGGATGTGTTTCTGCAGCTTTTCACTGCGCATTATCGACGCCGTGAGATTCTGCAGCACTCTCTCTTCATCATGAGTGAGTTTATATGGATCTTTCGGATCGATAGTCGGGAAATTCGTGTCGCGAAGCTCGTATGTCTTTCCTTTTATCTCGATCGTGCCATTTTCGTAATCGATCTTGTCGAGCAGAAGCCTGTTTTCCAGATGATATTCCGGATGCGCCTTTATCCTCTGCCCCTCTACTTTGAACTGACAGATCGCGATCGCCTTGTGCATCTTCGCCGCAAGCGCGGGATCCACAGGATCGAACTGCGATGTCTCTATGATCTTCGGCCTGAACGCCTCGCACGGATCATCTCCGTAAACTTCGAGAGCGAACGCCGACAGCGGTCTCAGGTTGATCCCGTAACCGACCTCCAGCATGTCGAAATTATAATAACTTATATTCATTCTCAGCACGTTCGTGATGCACGCCCAGCTCCCCGCCGCTGCGCCCATCCACGCGATATCGTGATTGCCCCACTGGAAATCGACATCGTGATAGTCCATCAGATAATCCATGATCCTGTCAGGATGCGACCCTCTGTCGAACACATCGCCTATGATATGAAGTTTATCCACAGCGAGGCTCGAGATCGTCTCCGCCATCTCGCAGATGAAATCCTCCGCCATACCGCTCTCTATTATAGACGAGAAAATTTCGCTGTAGTAATGCGATTTATTCGCTTCGTCATCCGCGTGCAGGAGTTCATCCATAGAATATCCCCAGTACTTCGGCAGTCTTTTACGGACTTTCGACCTCGTATATTTCGTCGATACAGACTGGCATATCACTATGAGGCTGTAAATATTCCTGCGGCACCAGCTGTCGAAATCGGCCGTGTCCAGTTTTCTCCTCGCGATCTCCGCCTGAGGATTGTATATGAGCGCGGCGAGATCGTCTCTCTCCTCATGGCTCATCTCATCTCCGAAATGCTCGTCTATCTTCGCCCTTATAGTTCCGGACGCGCTCGTGATCATATGCCTGAACGCCTCGTCCTCTCCGTGAAGATCGGACAGGAAATATTCCGTCCCCTTCGGCAGAGCAAGTATCGCCCTAAGGTTTATTATTTCTCCGGTAGCCGCCTTTCTGTTCGGAAATTCTTTCGACAGAAGTTCCAGAAATTTCATATCAGCCATGTTGTTTTCCTTTCTCTTATTCCTCGTAAAGATCGTTTCCATCGCAGTCTATCGCCACGATCACCGGGAAGTCCTCGACTTCGAGTTTTCTGATCGCCTCCGTCTGGAGGTCTTCATAAGCCACAAGCTCAGCCTTCTTTATGCTTTTCGATATCAGAGCGCCCGCTCCTCCTATCGCCGCGAAATATATGCCGCCGTTTCTCTTTATCGCCTCGACGACCTCATGAGACCTGGGTCCCTTTCCGATCATACCGGCCATGCCCATATCGAGCAGCCTCGGAGCGAACGGATCCATCCTGTAGCTCGACGTCGGTCCCGCCGCGCCGATCACCTGCCCAGGCGCTGCCGGCGAAGGCCCTACATAATATATGAGGGCGCCTTCTATAGGGAGCGGCATCGGTGTGCCCGCATCATATTCTTCGAGCATACGTATGTGCGCTTCATCTCTCGCCGTATATATGGTCCCCGTGATGAGGACGCTGTCCCCCGCGCGAAGCTCTTTGATTTTTTCTTTTGTGAACGGGGATGTGAGTTTCTTGTCCATCTCTTTTCCCTCCCTATAGCACTGCCGTCGCGTGACGGCTCACATGACAGTTTATGTTGACGGCGACCGGCATCCCGGCTATGTGTGTAGGTGCAGTAAGGATCTTCACAGCGAGGGCTGTCGTGTCCCCTCCGAATCCCTGCGGCCCTATGCCGAGCGCGTTGATCTTTTCGAGAAGCTCGTCCTCCATCGCCGCGTAAAACGGATCATCGTTTTTCTTATCGAATGGCACAAGAAGCGCTTTCTTCGCGAGAAGAGCGCATCCGTCAAATGTGCTTCCGATCCCTACTCCGACTACTATCGGAGGGCATGGTCTTCCGCCCGCTTCCCTGACCACGTTCACGACGAAATCTTTTATTCCTTTTTCGCCTGCCGCCGGAGTCAGCATCTTTATCTGACTCATATTTTCCGAACCGAAACCTTTCGGTGCCATCGTTATCTTCAGTTTATCTCCGGGCACCATCTCATATATTATGCGGGCCGGAGTATTGTCTCCGGTATTTCCTCTTCTGACAGGATCCGGCACAACGGATTTCCTGAGATATCCTTCCGTATATCCCTTCCTGACGCCTTCGTTCACAGCGTCTCCGATGAAGCCTCCCGTGATTTCGCATTCCTGCCCTATTTCCAAAAAAATACAGGCAAGTCCGGTATCCTGACACATCGGGATATCCTCTTCGCCCGCGATTTTGATATTTTCCTGTATTTTTTCCAGTATGCCTCTCGCGCGCGCCGATGAGTCGGTCTTCGCGCATTCAGCTATCCTTCCGGTCACATCGTCACTCAGCGTAAGGTTGGTCTTCACGCAGAGCCCGGCTACCGTTTCAGTAATATCTTTAGCGTTTATTTTTCTCATTTTTCCCCGTTCTTTCATTAGGCCCCGGCTCATCCGCTGCCCGGATCCGCCCGGCCCGATACATTTTTATTATAGCATCAAAGCAGCGGCGTTTGAAGTACAAAAACTCCCTGCCTTCATGAGCAGGGAGCCTTTGCCAAGTTCTTTGGTCAAATATATGACTATTTAAGGAGTTACTTGAACACACTTTCGTCTTTAGTATTTTTCTTACCGCAGGAAGATGACATAGGGCAGCTTCCGCACCCGCATGAGCAGGTCCCCTTTTTCTTCACATGTCTCACAGCGAATATGACTCCGATCACTATCGCCGCTCCCACTATTATCGTTGCTGCCATACTGTCCTTCCTTTCGATGGATCATATATACCACGATCCGGTAAGTCTAAACTAACTTTTTTGTTTTTTCTTTGAAAAGGCCCGCTGCCTGTTGAGGCTGCGGGTCTTTTGGGATTCTCTTTTTTATTTTGTGCTTTAATAATTTTCAGATTTGACCTGGAAATACGATTTAGGATGCGCGCATACAGGGCAGATCTCCGGAGCCTTTTTGCCCCAGAACTGATAGCCGCAGTTCGAGCACTGCCAAAGGACCTCTCCGTCCTTCTCGAATACTTTTTCGAACTTGACGTTGTCCGCAAGCTTCTTGTATCTCTCTTCATGCTCAGCTTCGATAGCAGCTACGCCTTCAAATTTCGCCGCGATCTCCGGGAAGCCTTCTTCTCTTGCTGTCTCGGCCATTCCCTTATACATCTCTGTCCACTCGTAATGCTCACCTGCAGCGGCATCGCGAAGATTTTCTTCCGTCGTCCCTATGCCGTGAGCGAGCTTGAACCAAAGTTCAGCGTGCTCTTTTTCGTTTCCTGCTGTCTCCTCAAATATCTTCTGTATCTGAACGAATCCATCCTTCTTAGCCTTTGAAGCGTAGAAAGTGTATTTGTTCCTTGCCTGTGATTCTCCTGAAAATGCTTCCATAAGATTTTCCAGTGTCTTTGTCCCTTTCAGATCTTTCATTCTTTACCTCCTTGATTTACATTGATGCCCGATCCCCTGTTGTGACATCTTTATACCTTAGTTTTCATTTATTCAAACGTTTTTTTACGTTTTAAATAGCAGTTTTTCGATCAGCCAAGTGTCGACATGAGCGGCGGTATGAGCTGCTTCTTTCTTGATACTACTCCCGGAAGATCAACGCTGCCGTCCGACGGAGTGTTCTTGAACGCGAGCGCGAGCGCGGCGTCCGCGCCTTCGCCGTAGTACATGAGCTCTGTCGATTCTTTGAGTATGTTCGTAAGCATCATGAATACCATCTGTATCCCCTGGCTCTCGCATTCCTGTTTCATCGTAGGGGCAAGGAGCTCTTTGATCTCCTTGAGTTCATCATCCGTCATTGCGCTGACCTGCCCAACACCGAATGTGATGCCGCCTACAGGGAACTGCTTATAGTCCATGTGGAATATTTCAGCAGGTGATTTCCCCGCGAGATCTGATCCCGCCTTGAACATGCTTATCGCGTAAGGCTCGATCTCCTCGCCGCATATACCGGCGAAATATCTGCATGCCTCTTCATCAGCAGGTGTGCATGTAGGCGATCTGAACATGAGCGTATCGGAAATGATAGCTGACATCAGAAGTCCCGCTGTCGTCTTCGACGGCTCGAGCCCGTTTTCTTTAAACAGTTTGTACATGATCGTGCCTGAGCATCCGACCGGTTCGTTCCTGAATATGACAGGATTTATCGTCTCTACCGATCCTATCTTGTGATGATCGTAGATCTCCAGGATGTCGCCTTCTTCTATATTGTCGACTGCCTGTGATACTTCATTATGATCCACAAGGATCACTTTGTTTTTCTTCACGTTGAGAAGATCTTTCCTCGAAATAGAACCTATATAATGGTTGCTCTCATCAAGTACCGGATATTCGTGATGACGCGATTTTGACATAGTATCTTCGACTTCCCTCGTATAATCATCTATGTTGAATGATATTATACCTTCTCTTCTCATAAAGTAAGATACAGGGATCGACTGACTTACGAGTCTCGCTACTGTGAATGTATCGTTCGGTGTTTCTATGATGACAGCGCCCTTTTCTTCCGCGAGAGCTTTCACGTCATCCGTGGCCTTCGCTCCGAAGCAGAGCACGATGCACTGAGCTCCATGCTGCAGCGCTTCGACGTGATTTTCATCATGGTTCGCGAGAATGACCATATCACCTTCATCTATGAACTCCGCCATCTTCTCTTTATGCGCGGCTCCGATGAGGATCTTTCCGCTGTCGAAAGAGCTGTCCGCGCTTCCTACGACGACTTTCCCTTCGAGGGTCTCTGCGATAGCTCCGAATTTTGTACCGGCCTTTCCGACTATCCTGTTGTCGTATGCCGACATGAACGATTCAGCTACATCGCTGACAGCGATCACGCCTTCAAGGCTGTCATCATCATCGACTATCTGCAGGTTATGTGATACATATTTCTGCATCAGGTTCCATGCTGCCTTTATCGAAACATCATCTGATATGCCCGCGAAATCATGGACCTCCATATTCCTTACCTGAGGTCCGATGTCTTCGATGAGTTCAGGTGCTTTCACGCCGAAATGATCGAGGACGAACTTGGTTTCGCTGGAGATATTCCCGGCTCTCATCGGAATATATTTATTCCCGTCCTTCAGATCGTTCTTTATCTCGGCAAGACCAATAGCCGAGCAGATAGAATCGGTGTCCGGATTCTTATGACCGATTATTATTACTTTCTTGTCTGTTTCCATTTGCTTACTCCTGTTCTTTTAATCATCGACTTTTTCGATATCTCCCCCGAGGGCCCTTATCTTTTCTACAAAATGCTCATATCCTCTTTCAATATGATGCACTTCAGAGACTTCTGTCTCACCTTCTGCTACAAGTCCGGCAAGCACCATAGCAGCGCCCGCGCGAAGATCTGTAGCTATCACTTTCGCGCCCTTGAGCTTTTTCGCTCCTTTTATAGTAGCCGCTCTGTCCTGGGTCTTGATTTTCGCGCCCATCTTCTGGAGCTCTTTGACATACATATATCTGTTTTCAAACACTGTCTCTATAACAGCGCTGTTTCCGCTCACTGTTGTCAGAAGCGCCATGAATGGTGACTGCAGATCAGTCGGGAATCCAGGATATGGCAGCGTTTTTATATCTGTCGAAGTCAGAGGCCTTGAATCGCCCTTGACGACCATGCTCCCGTCTTCCAGAATGACGATATCTACACCGCACTCTTTCAATTTCGCTATCACAGGCTTCACGTGATCGACTTCGACATTTTTAAGAAGGATCGATCCTCTTGTGATAGCAGCCGCCAGCATGAATGTGCCCGCTTCTATCCTGTCCGGGATGACAGTGTGCTGGCACCCGTGCAGATGTTTTACGCCTTCTATCTTTATCGTATCGGTCCCGGATCCTTTTATCTTCGCGCCCATCTTATTCATGAAGTTCGCGAGATCCACTATCTCAGGTTCCTGTGCCGCGTTTTCTATGATCGTGATACCTTCCGCCATGGAAGCCGCCATCATTATATTCTCTGTCGCTCCGACGCTCGGGAAGTCAAGATATATCTCAGCCCCTCTAAGCTTATCGACATGCGCTTTCACTATCCCTGTCATGGATACTTTGATTTCCGCTCCGAGAGCTCTAAGCCCCTTAAAATGAAGCTCGACAGGTCTGTCTCCTATAGCGCAGCCTCCTGGAAGAGGTATCACCGCTCTGCCGGTCCTCGCCAGAAGAGGTCCCATGACCAGTATCGAAGCTCTCATCTGTTTGACCAGTTTTGACGAAGCTTCGCTCGTCATGATTTTCTCGGCGTTTATCTTCACGATGTTGCTGCTAAGGTCTTTGTCCACAGACGCTCCCAGCGATTCCAGCAGCTGACATAATATATCCACATCGAGAAGAGCCGGCGCGTCATTTATGGTACATTCCTCATCTGACAGAAGCGCCGCGGCCATTATAGGAAGCACAGCGTTCTTCGCTCCGCTTATCGTCACTTCGCCTCTCAGCGGTCCGCTTTTTCGTACTATATATTTCCCCACACTATCCTCCAAATATTTATTTCCAACATTTTAATTTTATACTAATTCCACATTCATTTCAACACGTACAGCGCCGTTTTTATTTCTTCCGCAACATAACGAAAGACAGGGTATCCCTGTCT
>CALDNM010000037.1 GCA_937915045.1 uncultured Clostridia bacterium | reverse complement strand
TAAAGTATGCTCCGCTCCTCAAGGCTCGCGTTCCTCGCATAACAAAAAAATTACGACGCTTATTTTAAAGGTGCTCACATACATAAAGTATGCTCCGCTCCTTGAAGTTCGCGCGCCTTGCATAACGAAAAAATAAAGGCGTTTGGATTTTATTGGATTTTCCGTTCTGCTTTGTTGAAGCCCTAGCGCGATTTGTGTTACAAATCGCAGCAGGTCTCATGCGAGAAACTCCCAAATCTTTGATTTGGTAAGTTTCACCGCTTCTGCTTGCCTTCTGCGGTGTTCACATACATAAAGTATGCTCCGCTCCTCAAGGCTCGCGTTCCTCGCATAACAAAAAAATTACGGCGCTTCTTTTAAAGGCGTTTAAATTTTATTGGATTTTCTGTTCTGCTCTTTTCTATATCAAATTCACGTAGTACAGATCTTTGAGGTAGTTCCTCATGTAATCGATGAAGTCGGTCGCGATCTGGCGGCGTTTGTCGCCTGTGCTCAGGCAGTAACACACGCGGTCAGGCGGTGATTCGTCGAGTTCGTGTATCGCGAAATGTCCGCTGTTCGAAAGCGAGAATGCGGCGGAAGCCGGCATGATGCACCACTTGTCGCCCTCGCCCATGAAATATTCCACGAGCGACATCTTATTGACTGTTACTCGCGGCTGCGTATTCGAACCGAACCAGTAATCATGCCACTGCATGAAGTTGGACTCCCACAGCATTTTGATCTCACGTGTAGGGTCGAGGTCGGTAGGATGGACGACTTCCGAAAGGGAAGCGTCTTTTGAAGTGAGCAGGACCATCCTCTCGTTGAAGATAGGCTTAGTCTCTACTTTTTTATTGTATTCGGGTGAGTCGACGAACGACAGATCCGCTTTGTTATCAGTAATGTACGAGTACGCGTCCCAGTCGTGTACAGTCATGATATAAAGGTCGGTGTCATCGATGTCGCGGATATAGTTCTGGTAGATCCTCGGCATTATATAAGTATTGAAAGAATCGACGGTCCCGATCTTGAGGACTAATTTTTTTGCCTGGACTTCCACGCTCTGCATATCATGGAAGAGATCCCGCCATTTTTCAGCGACCGGCTCGAAAGCTTCGCCTTCCGGAGTCAGCGAAAGGCCTCTGCGTCCTTTTTCACGTATGAAAAGTCTGTAGCCGAGTTCATCTTCGAGAGCTTTGAGCCTCCTCGAAAGCGCCGGCTGAGTCACATAAAGGGATTCAGCCGCCTTAGAGATGCTGCCTTTGCTTATTATTGTAAGAAAAACTTCTATTTCTGTATTTGTCATCCGATACCCCCACGATCTGCGGATCATTAAATTATACGATTTGGTTATATTATAACTTTGATATATGCAATTTTCAACCAAAACAATCAGACACTTCACATAAAATTCTGAAAAGCCTCAAAATTCAACGTTTTCGAGCCTCGACGCCACAGTTATCGATTTTATCGATATCAAACTCCGATTTTAAGAATTATCAGTTTTTTTAGTGGCGGGATATAATGAAAATGTTAAATAGATAACTATTTCAGATTCCGGCACGGGATCATCCCGCGCCTGTTTTCAAGGAGGTAAAATATTATGGCAGATTATAAGAACTTCGGCACAAAGACTATCCACGCCGGCAACATCAAGGACACTCAGTTCGGTGCTCTGACGATGCCTATCTATCAGACATCGACATTCGTATTTGATGACTGCGCACAGGGTGCTGCTCGTTTCGCGGGCCAGGAAGACGGATTCATCTATACACGTCTCGGCAACCCTACAACAAAGATGCTTCAGGACAAGATCGCTGCTCTCGAAGGCGGAGAAGCTTGCCAGGCTGCAGCTTCCGGCATGGGCGCTATCTCAGCTTGCATCTGGTCAATAGCCGGAGCAGGCAAGAAGATCGTTGCTGATAAAACTCTCTACGGCTGCACATTCGCGCTTCTGTCAGCGGGAGTCACACAGTATGGAGTAGAGGTAGAGTTCATCGATACATCGGATTTCGACGCTCTCAAGAAAGCTCTTACAGACAACACATGCATGGTATATCTCGAGACACCTGCTAACCCGAACATGAAGATCACAGATATCGCGGAAGTCGCGAAGATCGCTCACGGATATAACAAGGACATCAAGGTAGTATGCGATAATACATTCGCTTCACCTTATTGCCAGCAGCCGCTTTCACTCGGAGCTGACGTAGTCGTACATTCAGCTACAAAGTATCTGAACGGCCATGGAGACGTCATCGCCGGATTCGTAGTAGGCAGCGCTGAGTTTATCCAGAAGGTAGCTATGTTCGGTATCAAGGATATGACCGGAGCAGTTATGGGGCCTTTCGAGGCATTCCTGATCCTCAGAGGACTCAAGACTATGGAAGTAAGAATGATGAGACATTGCGAGAACGGCATGAAGGTCGCGGAATATCTCGAATCACAGCCTAAGGTCACAAAGGTCAACTATCCTGGACTCAAGAGCTTCAAGGGATATGAAGTTGCTAAGAAGCAGATGAAGAACGGCTTCGGCGGCATGATCTCATTCGAAGTAGCTACAAGAGCTGAAGGCGAGAAGCTTTGCAACTCACTCAAACTCTGCACACTCGCTGTATCACTCGGCGACGCTGAGACACTGATCGAGCATCCGGCTTCGATGACACATTCGACTTACAGCGCTGAAGACCTCAAAGAGGCAGGCATCCAGGAAGGACTCATCAGACTTTCCTGCGGACTTGAAAACGCTGAAGACATCATCGCTGACCTTGATCAGGCATTCAAACAGATCTAAGCTTAGTTCATGATTTTTAACAGGGATCTGAATGATATCGTAGATATCCCGAAGTGACCTGACCCCATGACGGCGCCCCATGCGGGCGCCGTTTTTTATGTTTTGCGATGCCGCTGCTTGCGCGGTCTGATATAATATTCAATGTGATAATATCAAAATGGAGGCCCGGCAAATGAGCATAATAAAGAAGATGACAGACGAATATGAGGATTATCTGCATGATGAATCGAGGACAGGCGGCGGACACGCTGACTCGATATCGTTCCCGAAATCGGAGGAGGAGGTTATTGCAGTAATGAAGGAGTGCGCGACGTCAGGTACTGAGGTGACTGTCCAGGGCGGACGTACAGGGCTGACCGCGGCGGCGGTGCCGTGCGGCGGACATCTTATGAATCTTTCGAGGATGAACAATATCGGAGAAATATCCCAAACGCGTGAGAAAGATGAGGCGAATGGAAAAGCGGAGCCGGAGTTTTCGATAAAAACTCAGCCGGGTGTGCTTCTGGAGGAACTGACGAAGCATCTTCAGACGGAGAAGCCGGGATGGTTTTTCGCGCCCGACCCCACAGAAACAACGGCAGATACAGGCGGCATCATAGCGTGCAACGCGTCCGGGGCCAGGACATTCAGATACGGTACAGTGAGAGATCATGTATCCGCGATCAGAGCAGTACTTGCCGATGGAGAAGTGCTCGCGATGAGAAGAGGAGAAAACTTCGCGGAAGGAAGGACACTTGAACTCACATCGGAAAGCGGCAGACATTACTGCGTAAAGCTCCCGCGATACAAAATGCCGGATGTCACGAAAAATACGTCAGGCTATTTCGTGAAGGACGATATGGACGCGATCGACCTGTTTATAGGGTCGAACGGGACGCTTGGGATCGTTACTGAAGCCGAGCTGGAACTTACGAAGAAGCCGAAGTTCGACTGCGGGCTGATGTTCTTTTTCAGCAGCGAAGAAAAAGCGATAGATTTCACCGCCGCGCTCAGAGACAGCGATATAAAACCGGCATCGATAGAGTATTTCGATGAAGGATCGCTCGGGATACTGGAAGAAAGAAGAAAGACCGATCCGGATTATTCGTATATAAAAGAAGTGCCGGAAGGGATGCGGGCGGCGATCTTTTCGGAGCTTCATGAGAATTCGGAGGATGGGCTTTACGATAAACTCGAGCAGGCGAGCGAAATGGCCGAAGGATGCGGCGGCGACGCGGACGATATATGGGTCGCGGATACGCCGGGCGCGATGAAGAATATGATAGATTTCAGGCACGCTGTGCCGTCGAGCGTGAACGCGCTGATAGATGAACGCAAGAAAGAGCATCCGGCGATAGCAAAGCTCGGGACAGATATGTCGGTCCCCGGCAGCAGGCTGAAGGATGTTTTCAAAATGTACAGGACGGGGCTCGCGGAACAGGGATTCGAGTCGGCGACATGGGGACATATAGGGAACGGTCATGTGCATGTGAACATCCTGCCGCGCGACGAGGAAGAGTTCGCGCGCGAGCATGAGCTGCAGGCGGAATGGGCGCGTGAAATAGTCGAGATGGGAGGCGCGGTATCGGCCGAGCACGGTGTTGGCAAGAACAAGGCCTTTATGCTGAAGATCATGTATGGCGAGGACGGCATAGAGCAGATGCGGCAGCTTAAGAAAACGCTGGACCCGCTGCAGCTGCTCTGCCCCGGCAACCTGTTCGATAAAGAGTAAAATTCAAAGCGGATTTATGATATAATATTGGCATGATTATTTTTAGGAATATCCCCTCGGTAGTGAAGCTTTACAGGTCGCTTCCCGAGCTCACGCAGTTCAGAGAAGAGATCGACGACGCGAGGGAAAAGGGCGATATCGAAAGAGAACGCGAAAATATTCTCAAAGCCGAAAACTGCTGGGGCCCGCGCATAGTGCGTGAACTCGGCATAGATCTACATATAAGCGGCAGAGAGAACATCCCGGATCACGGCCCGGTGTGCATCATCAGCAATCACCAGGGTTACTGCGATATACCGGTATGCTTCACTGCCCTCAGCAAAACACAGTTCGGATTCATCGCGAAAGACGATCTCGAAAAAGTACCTAAATACGGTACCTGGATCAAGAGAGTCAGGAGCGCCATGATACGCAGAGGCGACGCAAGGGCTGCTCTGAAAGCTATCCTCGAAGGGATAAGTTACATAGAGCAGGGATTCTCGATGCTGATATTCCCCGAAGGCACGCGCGCGAAATGCTCGACGATGGGGACATTCAAAAAAGGATCCCTCAAACTCGCGACAAAACCAGAAGTGCCGATAGTGCCTGTTTCGATCAACGGGACATACAATGTATTTGAAAGATACGGCCGGGTCAGACCGGCGAGAGTCGATATACTGATCCATCCGCCGATAGAGACAAAGGGGCTTTCAAGGTCGGACGAAGAAGAACTTTCGGACAGAGTATATGATATAATCAAAAACGGCGTCGCGGAACTCGCGGCCGGAAATCCTGAAAGCATTTTCGAAAAGCCGGAAAAATAATGCTGAGAAAGACTTAGGTCGGGAGGAATCATTATGGAACTGAACACACTGAATTATTTTCCTGGGAAAGAGATCGAAGCAGTCGGAGTAGTCAAGGGCAACGTAGTCACTTCAAAGAACATGTTCAAGGATATCGGAGCGGGCCTTAAAGGTATGGTCGGCGGCGAGCTTGTCAGTTACACGAAGATGCTCAACGAAGCCAGAGAGATAGCGACGAACAGGATGGTCAGTGAAGCGGAAAACCTCGGCGCTGACGCGGTAATAATGGTAAGATATGAATCAGACGCGATCATAGACGGATCGGCTGAGATCATAGCATACGGAACGGCGGTAAAATTCAAGTAATGGCAGAATATAAAAAAGTAACAGTAGAAAGCGTCGAAAGAGACAGACGCAGAAATGAAATAATAACACTCATCGTGTCGGTGGTACTGCTGATCGGTCTGCTGTTTCTCATACACAGCGGAGCGACACAGAATTTCGATGACGGAGTGATGCAGTGGAACTATAACGTGAGGCAGGACGGACTGAATACACTGCTGACAGTTCTGACATATCTGGGGAACTGGCAGGCAATAGTCATAGTGTGTCTGCTGTTCCTGATGTACAGAGACAATATGTATTTGTTCGGTATACCGCTCTCGATAGCGGCGATCCTGCAGATCACAATAAACAAAGCGCTCAAGCTGATAATGATGAGACCGAGACCTGACAGCGCGATGTGGGTCATCAGTGAAGGCGGGTATTCCTGTCCGAGCGGACACGCGTCCGTCAGTATCGCGGTATATTTCCTTCTGGTGCTGCTGCTCATGAGATACATGGCGCCTTGCGCGACGAGAAAACTCTTCTGCATCACCGTGACGATACTTTCGTTCGTGATCGGACTTACAAGAGTTTACCTTGGCGTACACTATCTCACAGACGTCATAGCGGGACAGCTCGAAGGGCTCGCGATCGCGATGATCGTGCTGCTGTTCTGGGCATGGTTCGTGGAGAAGAAAAACATAGAGGTCGCGAAGCCTCTGCCTCCTGAATATAATGTCGACTTCGAAAAAGTCCATTCGAATCACCTTAAAAAACATGATGATCCGAAAATGAAGAAAGGCAGCAGACTCGGGAAACAGGATACGCCGAAAGCGCCTAAAGAAAGCAAATTCAGGAAACTGAAATAACGAAACGAATAAAAGACGCCGCTTGTCCGGAGAAAAAATCTTCGGGGAAGCGGCGTTTTCAGCTGAGCTGAAAAGTAGTTTACAGATATTTTTCGTATATACCGCGGCGGCTCTCATGGAGCTTCAGGAATTTTTCCCTGGCCGCTTCGTCCTTCGACATCATGAACGCGTAAGGGATACTGTCATCGGTTTTCGCCGCTTGCCAGAGTTCTTCCGCTGTCTTATCGGCATCCGCTATCACGACAGTGCCGCGTTCCATGATCTCCGCACAGTCTCCGTCGAACAGCGTCCCGTCACCGCACGCCACAGCGTATCCCGGATTTTTATCCAGCCACTGGAGCAGCTCGTACTCCTTGTTGTGCAGCTCGTGCTCGCCCATCGACATCACGATGCGCATCGCCGAACGTCCGTCGCGTTCCTTTATTTCCTCATTCATATCCATAAATTCGAGACCCTTTTCCGCCGCGAGCTCTCTTGCGCGCCCTGCGCGGTCGGCCCCGATAAAACCTGTCACATAAATATTTTCCGCCATATCGGTCACCTCCATTACTGCGATTATAGCATATCAAAGGCTTTTAGGTCACAGAGTGTCAATAACTAGCGAAAATGTCACCCCAAAGCTTAGTTAATTATCGGGCGAAAA
>CALDNM010000036.1 GCA_937915045.1 uncultured Clostridia bacterium | reverse complement strand
CCAATGGAAGATTTCAAAATACCTTCATTTGTCCATTAGAGAGTTTTTCAAAAAATCGAGAATGAGCAAAAGCAATGCTGGTATACTTATGGAAATTCCGAGATCATGGTAAGCGTTATAGCAATTATTATTTTACGGAGTTTTCACGGTCATATGATCGAAGAACTGTATTGAGTGCGGAACGCGCTGTATATGATATAATACGATCAGTTAAATAACTCACAGAAGGGGGAAAAATGAAAGTATTACTGATAAACGGAAGTCCAAATAAAAAAGGCTGTGTATATACAGCATTGTCGATCATCAAGGAAGAACTGGAAAAGAATAAAGTTGGAGCCGATATTTTTCATGTCGGAGCGAAACCCATCTCAGGATGCACAGGCTGTGAAGCCTGCGGAAGGGGCGGGAAATGCGTTATAGATGACACCGTCAATGAGTGTGCGGCTATCTTAGATGATTACGATGGTTTCATCATCGGTTCTCCTGTGCATTTCGCTGCGGCGAGCGGCGCGGCGACATCTTTTTTCGATCGCTTGTTTTACTCAAACGGCACGAAGCTCAGACTGAAACCGGGAGCGGCGATCGTATCATGCAGAAGGGGCGGAGCGACAGCGACGTTCGATCAGCTAAACAAGTATTTTACTTACAGCCAGATGCCTATAATTTCTTCTTCATACTGGAACGAGATCCACGGGGATACTCCGGAAGAAGTGATGCAGGACGAAGAAGGCATCCACACTATGCGGGTGCTGGCAAGGAACATGGCATATCAGCTTAAGATCCAGGAAGCCGGCGCGAAAGCGGGTATAAAAAAACCTGAACTGCTTCCGAAAGTCAGTACGAATTTCATAAGATAAAATAAGAGTTTATTTAGAGAGGCATTTTTCTAATGTCTCATATAATTCACCGGGATCGAATGGCTTCGCGAGGTGCGCGTTCATGCCAGCGTCGAGTGAGGCTTTTATATCTTCATCGTACGCGTTTGCTGTCATGGCAATGATAGGAGTAGACTTCGCGTCTTCTCTGTCTGCTTCGCGTATTTCTTTTGCGGCGTCGATCCCGTTTTTGACGGGCATACGGATATCCATCAAAACGGCATCGTAATAGAAGAGATCCGATCGGAGGT
>CALDNM010000035.1 GCA_937915045.1 uncultured Clostridia bacterium | reverse complement strand
CTGCTATGCATTCATCGCCATTATGATACGGTTCCTGAATCTCTCAAAATTTCGCACACCATATGATACTCTTTTGATGACTTTGATCTTGTTGTTCACACCTTCTGTATATCCGTTGCTGAGTCTGCAGTCGAACGACGCGAGTATCTCAGGAGTCCAATTCGTGACGGCTGTTATCGCTGCTTTGAATTCAGGAAGGTCGTAACTTTGAACGCGCATCATCCAGCCTCCAAGATATCTTCTTGCTTCACTGCTGCTGCTGCACTCCATGAATCTATAGAAATCCTGCAAAGCGTAATATGCTCTGGCAAGTCTTTGCGATGTCTGCAACATCACTGCGAGCTGTTCGACTTCATGTTCTTTCAGTTTGTCACGGTGTTTGAGGAGAAGTGTTTTGCTTCGTTTGAAGTATTTCCTTCTCGATCCAGCAAACCTCTTCTGCTCTTCTTTTCGTACGTTTTCCATGGCCCAGCACATCTGTCTCACTACATGGAAATGATCTGCGACAATAGTCGCATTCGGGAAGCATGTTTTCATCACCCCTTTGAAAACATTGCTCATGTCCATAGTCACATACTTGACTTCTTTCCTGTTTTCAAAGGAAGAGAAGTATTCGTAAAGGCTGTCGGCTTTCCTTTTCGGAAGCACATCGAGGACTCTTTTCTTTTCAGGATCTGTCAGTATGCACTGATATTTTTCACCACCTGCATTTCCTCTGAACTCATCTATCGATATGGCCTCAGGAAGCTTTGGCTTCGGATATCGCACATTATCAAAGATCCTTGCAACAGTCGTCCCGGATACATTGGATATCTTTCCGATGTGTTTGATCGACTGCACATTCTCGAACTGGGTTATCATATATGCGAAAAGCCTATTGGTCATGCGATGATAACGTGGAAGAAAATCGACTTCTTCATAAAACCTTTTCCCGCAGACAGGACATACATGTCGCCGTTTCCTCAGATGGATATATGTGATCTGTCCAAATGAGCTCAGATCTTTGATGACCTGTTCCCTGTAATCATGGACCTTCGAAGTCTTTTCTCCGCAGACAGGACAGGTATGGATCCGCTTATGCATGCTGGCATATATATGCTGCTCCCCGTAAACATTCTTGACCTCTTTTATATTTATGTCTTTCAATCCTGTCAATTCTTCGATACAATCATTGTAGAGCATGTTTTCCTCCTTTGTGTTTGTTGTGGTAAACTTATTGTAAAGGATTTATGGGCGACATGCTCTTCTTTTTTTGAAAAATTTAAAAATGTCGGAGCGGAGAGCCTCTCTCCACCCCAACATTTATTATAGAGCCTTCAAAAAGACCCGCGAGGCGCGAGAGCGCCGCGGGTCTTTTGTATGTGGTCTATTTCGAGAACTCGAACTTCTTCACGGCATCGAGATACTGCATGAGACGCCCGATATTCGCGTAATAGTACGAATACTTATCTTCTTTCTTTACGTCCACGAGACCTGCTCTCACGAGCTTTGAGACGTGCTGAGATATGGTCGCCTGCGCGTAATCGAAGTTCGCGACGAGGTCTTTGTTGCAGATCTTGTCACGTTCCGCGTTGTGTTTCATTATGTAACGGAAAATATATATCCTCGCCGGGTGAGCGAGCGCGTCGGAGCACTTCGCCATCAGCATTACTTCTTCTTCATTCATATTGTCTGTATCAAGGGTATCTTTTCTTATTCTCATTATGTCAGCCTCCTGTAAGTATGAAATCAATCGCCTATTTACGATACATGCTCGCGGCCGCTTTGTCAACAGTTGATAAATGGGCTGAGATATGTGATAATAAAAAAACGGAGGAGAACGATCTTGAAGAAAAACGCGTACTATCTGTCGGGGCTCAGGCTCATAGCGGCAGGCATATTCTTAGCGGCGCTGGTCTCGGCTGCCCGGGCAGGACTGAGAGCATGGCAGTTCTATGCTTACGGCGAGTTCGGAGCGCAGGTCCTTCTTTTGATATCGTGGCTCTTCATTCTTGGCGGCGTCGTTTCGATGGCCGGATACCGGCCGGAGTTCGCGCGCGTCAGGCTGACGGCGGTCGTATGTGTGGTTTTGTACGCGGGCGCGATAGCTTTATCGTTCTATAATTACAGGGCGGGAATGGATTCTCAGACATTCGTCGAGATCAAGGTAGTGCTGCTCGAGTATCTCGCGGCGATCGGCATGCTGTACACGTATTACAACATGATGAAAGGCCTTGCCGCGGTCGGCGGGAAAACCGGACAGAGCAAGTTCGCGAAGGCGTGCAGAGATACATACAAACCGGTCATCATCACGGTTATAATAATGATGGTGCTCGAACCAGCGGCATCTATATTCCCGGAATACGTGGAATGGGCGGTGACCGGGATATGCGCGGTGATCTCGTTCGTATTTGTGATGAGGATATTCGCTCTGATCAATAAGGGATACGGATCGCTGAACGGAAGAGGCGCCAGAAGCTGACGGGTGACCGTATGTTTATTTGAATGTGAAGGCAAAAGAGTGTAGACTGTACACGTGATCGGAGGCTCAGAAAAAATGTCAAGAAAGAGTGATCTTGAGGGAATAGGAAGTTTCTGCGCGGGCATGATGATTTTCGCCAGCGCTGATTTTTTCATTGATCTGGACACGGGCATAGTGTTCAATATAGCGGCAGCGCTTTTAGGAGTTCTGGCGCTCATCATGATGTGCGTAGGAGCTATGAGCGCGGCGGGGCTCGGGCCGAAATTCAAAAGGAGTTCGGTCTATCTGATGTGTACGCTTCCGGCGCTGATAGCGGCGGTGGTGTTCCTTATAATGAACAGCAGGGCCGGCGGAGTGACCTGGATGGCCTGGGCGTTCCTTATATGCGACGCGGCTGCGGTCGTCCTGGAGATGCTTTCGGTATATATGATGATATGCGCCGCGGGAGAAGCGTCTGAAGGTCCTGACGGCAAAGATCTGTTCGTGACGACGGGGACGATATATCTGATCGTGACCATTTTCGCTTATGCCTCAAAGCTGGCTATGGCATTCATTTCATACAACAGCGGGAGCATGTATCTCATCATGATTATAATCGCTGCTGTGCTGCTGTTCGGGACCAATCTTATGGTGACGATGAGGATGAGCAGTATCAAAACAATAAGGAAAGTAGAAAGACAGGCATGATAAAAGAACATAACAATTTTTACAGTTTGAGGGGATTGTTATTTATAGCTTTAGGTCTGCTGCTTGACGCGGGAGCGAGCATTATGCTCGAGATCGCGAGCGGCAAGGTGCTGACATACACCGGGTACGGAGTGAGTTTCATCGCTTCGGTCCTGTATGTCATAGGCATCATAATGATAAAATCGAAAATGGAATATTTCAGGAGAGCAAAGATATGCATCATGATCATGCTGGCGCTCTCAGCGCTGGTGTTCCTCGTGACAGTATCGGCATTCTATTTCGGAAGTCTGATGCTCGGCACATCGGCCGCGGTCATAGCGATAGGCCTTGTAGCAGCGTCGCTGCTCATGGTCTACAATATCATGCGCGGATGTTCGGAGATCGGCGAGGATCAGCTCGATGAAAACCACGAGATAATGTGCAACAGAGTCTGGATGATATATGTGATCATATTCGGCGCGTCATATGTAGTGGGAGGGCTTTCAGCCATAATACTCGGCGACAGCTCCACTCTCGGGGCAGCGATAAGCGCGGCTATGACATATATCGGCGCGGCGTCCAAGCTGCTCGTAGGGCTCGCGTGCTGGCTGACATATAAGAAATTCAACGGGAACAAGATAAACGCGTATTAAAAAACCGGCGGGATCATTTCCCGCCGATAAGTTCAAGTTTCTTTTCACGTGACATTTTTTTGATGGCGCTTTCTCTCGAGAGGGCGTCATTTTTCGTGTCAAACTCTTCAAGATGCACGAGCTCTACCGGGCCTCTTCCGCGCGTGTATTTCGCGCCCTTCCCTGAATCATGCATCGCCAGGCGGTGCTCGATGTCGGTCGTCCATCCCGTATAAAAGCTGCCGTCGCGGCACCTCACTATGTAGACATAATTTTTGACTGCCATCATACAGCCTTATCCACATGGTAGTATTTCTTCATGTATTTTTCGATACCGCCGGCTATCCCGGAAGCGATCTTGTCCTGGCAGGACGTCCTGCTCATTATTTTCGCTTCTCTCCTGTTGCTGAAAAAACCCATCTCGATCAGAGCGGTCGGGATCTTGCTCCAGTTCTGTCCGGTCATATCGTTTCTGGCGTCATTGTATCTCTTTGTGAATCCCGTCGATTTGCATTCGCCTGACAGGATGTAAGACGCGAGGACTTTGCTGCGCGACGCGTCGCTCTTGCTGTAATAGCTGTTGTGCCCCGGTTTATATATTGTCGATACGCCGCGGGCGCTGCTGCCGTATGAGTCGCAGTGGAGCCTTATGCATATCTTCGATCCGCTCTTATTGATCTTTTTTGCGCGTGTCTGGCAGCCGATGTCGACATTGTTTTTCGTCCTGACCATGTAGACTTTGTAACCGCGCTTTTCGAGATCGGCTTTCAACTTTTTCGCGATGATGAGGGTGTATTTATACTCAGGCATGTGGTTGTACGCTGAAGAGCAGCCGCCGACCATCTTGTATTTCCTGCCGAGGCTTTTATTGTCGGGATCGATCCTTTCGAGGCGGAGATCCTGCTTCGCCTGATGCCCGGCATCGAGCGCTATCGTTATCTCAGAGCGCTGCAGCGTCGTCGCTTTTACGGTGCTGCCCGGCATGAGTCCGGACAGGCTGAACGTCATCGCCAGCACGGCGCAGCATATCACGCAGAGCGCTTTCGCTTTGATTTTCGCTTTACTTGCCCTTCTCATCTTTCTCCTTCTTCTCTTTTGCTTTGTCGTTTTTGTCATCATCTTTCTCATCAGCAGTCACGTGAGTGTACGCCATATCGAATGTGATCACGACATTATATTTCGGATCTATCGCGCGCAGGCTGTTTTCCACATGCGCGGTGATCTCATCTTTTTTATCCTGTGATTTTTGCTCCAGGACCACATCGAACACGACATTCGTATGCGTTGTGCCGGGCACGATCCTGAGGTCGTGGAAGCTCCTGACGCTGTCGAGTTCTCTCAGAGACTTGGCGATCTCGACCTTGAGCATGTCGATCGTCGGGTCATGCAGCTTTATCGGATCCATATGTATTACAAACACGATACCGAGCTTGTCCGTTACTTCTTTTTCGATATTGTCGATCATATCGTGAGCTTCCATTATGTTGCCGTCCCCGTCGACCTCTACATGCATCGACGCGAAGACCTTGCCCGGTCCGTAATTATGCACCATTAGATCGTGTATGCCGTAGACTCCCGGGTGTTCTTTCGTGAGCTTGATCAGCTGATTCACGAGGTCAGGGTCGGGAGCTTCTCCGAGGAGAGGGCTCGTCGTCTGGAGTATGAGCTGGATGCCGGAAATGATGATGAATATCGCGACTCCGCAGCCGAGCCAGCCATCGAGGTTGAGGCTCGTGAACTTAGTTATGATGACTCCCGCCAGGACTACAGATGTAGTGATGACATCGTTTCGCGAGTCGGCCGATGTGGCGATGACCGCGAGCGAGTTTATCGACTTTCCTATATATTTATAGAAAAAACTCTGCCACAGTTTGACCAGTATCGACAGGGCGAGTATGAGAATAGTGATCCAGCTGAATGTCTGGGTCGTCGGATGCATGATCTTGAGGACCGATGATTTAAGGAGCCCTATGCCGACGATCAGTATGATGACAGAAATGAACACGCCGGTCAGATATTCTATCCGCGCGTGGCCATAAGGATGCTCATCGTCTTCGGGAAGCGCCGCGAGGCGGAATCCCACAAGCGTGATGACCGATGACGAAGCGTCTGTCATATTGTTGATGCCGTCCGCGATGATAGCGATACTCGAAGAGAGCCAGCCTATGATGATTTTTATGATACTCAAAAATAGATTCGATATGATACCGACGATGCCGACCAGCTTTGCGTAAGACTGGCGGACATTCGGATCATCGACATTTTTATAGTCTTTGATGAATTTTCGTATAAGTAATTTTCCCATTTTGTCACCCTCTCAAGGTGTTCTCCTGCGTAGATCAGTCGACAGGATCTGTCTTGAGGACCTGCTGCAGAGTCTTGTTCGCGACCGAACCTGCAGATGTGATAGCTGTGCCGCCGTTCTCGATCATGACTACGAACGCGTAGGGATAGCCTTTGTTTTTGATAAATCCGACGAACCACGAGTTAGGCTCTTTGCCCGTCCCGACTTCCGCTGTACCGGTCTTCGCGTAAAGCTTGAGCCCCGGGAAGTTGCTTTGACCATAATGTGAGGTCACGTCGTTGCGCATGTAACTCCGAAGAGTCTTAGCTGTCGAGGCTTTTATGAGCTCGTCCGTTTGCGTCTTGATGTTGAAGCCTGTGCTCCATCCGTTCGAGAACTTGACGGTGGAAATGATCCGCGGGTTTGCCGCTTTTCCGCCGTTCGCGATAGCTCCCGCGTAGACCATCAGCGAGCACGGGTTCACGAGGTCATTGTACTGACCGATGCCCGACCACGCCAGATTGACTCCGCTGCCCGGGAACGTGAACGTGCCCTTTTTAGTACGGATGCCGTTGATGTTGTAACTGTTCATCAGTCCGGCTTTCTGTGTATATTCTTTCATCGTGTCACCGCCGAGCTTCATCGCGAGATGACCGAAGTAAATGTTGCACGATTCGGCGAGCGCTTCTTTTAGTGAAACGGTGCCGTGAGCTGAAAGGTCGGTGATCTTATCGCCCGAATAACTGCCGACCTGCCATGTGCCTGTGCAGTCGACATAGTAACTCCCGATATTATCTTTCTTTTCGATGCCGGCTGTCGCGGTCACGAGTTTGAATACAGAACCCGGGACGAACGAAGCGGACAGCAGCCTGTTGAGGTATACGCCGTCAGCATCGGAATAAGACGAACCATTACTTGTCTTAGGATCGTAAGATGGTGAGCTCGTCATGCAGAGGATCTCACCGGTCTTGTAATTGTACACACCGACGCAGCCCTTCCTGCCGTCGAGGGCTTTGTAAGCCGCTCTGCAGACAGAGTCATCTATTGTAAGGTAGAGATTTCTTCCCTTGTTGTTTGTTGAGTACGTTCCGGAAAGGAAGTTGTATCCGACGAGTTTGCTCGCGAATACCGATTCGGCTCCGGTAGAAATATTTCCTGTCCTGTCGCCTACAGCGTGCAGCGTCGCCGTTCTTGTCACCGAGCCGCCGCCGTATTTGAGATTGCCCTTTGAACCGTTGCGCAGGAGAAGATCGCCGTTCACATCGTATATGGAACCGGTCGAAATATAACCGTTCGAATAGATACTGCTGTTCGCCGGATAACTTGCCCAGGTGCTTCCATCGACCGCGAGCTTCGCGGTATAGTAGACCAGACCGGCCAGGAGGACTCCTGCCAGCACAAGACATAATATAGCGCGTTTCTCAAGTTTCTTCATCTATCCTTCTGCCTCCCCGGTCATTTGAGCTGATCGAAATCAGTGATATCTTCATCATCGTCGTAATGCACGCGGTTCCCGCTGTATGTGTAGTCTTCACTTCCGTACTGAGGGCCTTCCGTTTTTTGTGAGGCCTTTTGCGGAGCGGGTTCAGGTTTTTCGCGTACCGATTTTACGGTGTAGTAATAATTAGTATTGTCCGGGCCGTTGAGATAGTTTTCCATGGCTTGCGGATCTTCTTCTATTTCGTAATCTTCTTCAAGATCTCTTTCTCTGTCTTCAAAATGTTCTTCATCGGCTTCCTCACTGTCCGGGCGCACAGCTATACTGGCGTTGCGCCGCGTGTCGGCCGCCTTCAGGAACGCGAGCAGTCCCCATGAAGCGAGCATCGATGTACCGCCGTTCGATACGAACGGGAGCGTGACTCCTGTGAACGGGAGTATGTCGAGCGATCCGAGGACGTTCATCACTGTCTGGAATATCAGCAGCGATGTAGCCGCGCACGCCGCGATCGAGTAAAATGTCGATCTCGCCGCCGGTATGGATCTGACCGCGAATATACCGAGCGTTATGATAGCGAGTATGCACAGCAGCGCTATGATGAGTCCCCATTCCTCAGAGATCAGACTGAATACCAGGTCCTTGTCCGAAGCGTATATGGTGTGGAACCATCCATTGCCGGCTCCGACGCCGAGACATCCGCCGCTTGCCGCGGCCGTCATCCCTCTTGTCTGCTGATAACCGCCCGCGTCGGCGTACTGCCACGCGTGCCCCCATGTCGCGAATCTCTGAGTGATATGCGGTACGAACTTTATGCAGAGCATGCCGCCGATACCGACTACTCCGATGATCAGGATGAGCTTTGAAAAATCGCCCGATCTAAGGAACGATATTATGACAAACACCACGAAGAATATCGCCGCTGTACCGAAGTCGTTCATGTACGCGAGGCATCCAAGGCAGAATATCGAGAACAGCAGGAAAAGCCGCAGATTGTGCTTCTGATAAAGTTCATCCAGCGTCGCGCTCCCTACGAATATGTAGGCGACTTTGACAAGCTCTGAAGGCTGTAGCGACATACCGGCGACTGTGATCCAGTTCGTAGATCCGTTCGTCGATGAACCGAACACGAGGTTGATGATCAGGAGCACAGCTCCTATTATCGCGAGTGCTTTTCTTATACCGAGCGCTCTGTCGAGATCTCTGAGATACCAGCAGAGCACGAAGAATATGACCACTCCGAGGATTATGGATATCGCCTGTTTGAGTACTGCTGTCTCATCAGCCGTCGCGACGACCGCGAGGTTTATAGTGCACAGGAAAAAGGCTATGCATTCCATTTCAAAGGACGTTCGCTTGAGTGCCCGCAGGAATATGCAGAATGCCCACATAGTGACTGTCAGCAGGAAGAACCCGAGCAGTACGACAAAGTGCAGCTTATATCCTCTCGCGGCTATGAACTGGATACCCAGCAGTACCTGAAATATCGTCAATATACCAAGGGAGAACCATGGAGAAAAAGTCTTCGTAGTCATCCTTCTTATTTCCATGTTTCTGTGTTTCTCACTGAGACTTGCCGGCACGAGTACGCAATCGCATCCGCCGAGGGAGATCGTATCTCCCATATGGACCCTCGTGGACTGATAGACGTCATGTCCGTTTATCATCGATCCGCCCTTTGAGCCGAGGTCGTTATAGAACCATTCACCTTCTTCATCTCTTACGAGTGTGCCGTGGTTCCTCGATACGGTCATGAAATCGATCATCACATCGCAGCTCTTCGCGCGGCCAAGCACGTTTTCCCAGTGTGAGAGAGGTACAGCCTCGCCGTTTGGCAGGCTCAGGTAAGCCCATATTTCAGAAGGATTTTTCGCAGCCAAAAGAGAACTGATCGATCTTACAAGGATCAGTATCGCGAGAAAAACGAATACCCATCTTGCTACCGTCGTATAATACGTGGCGATGAGAGGGTGTGATTCGAACAATGACGCGAGAGACTTCATCAGCGGCTGTGCCGCGTCGGAAATCGAATTTAACATATATCCCCTTCCTTTTGCTGCTTTGACTTACATTCTATATTATAGCATAAAACGTTTTTTACAAAAGCGGTAAGGGGAAAATGTGACGAAAGTTATATAATGTCCGCGTCGCTGAATCTTATGGATATCTCACCACTCGTCAGGATCTCAGTTTCACCTTTGAGAGGACCGTCTTCGTGTACTATGATAAGTCCGCCGTTTTCGGCGATGCCGGTCGCTTTCGCGCGAAGAGGTCTCGCATCCGGGTCACCGAGCGAGCCCGCTTTGTAGACAAGCATTGAACGGCCGATGACATTGCTGTGTTCGCGGTAATCTTCGATGAACGATCTGTCTTCTATATTGTCCGCGATCGGCATGAATTCGTTTACGATCTGCGCGGCTAGTGTGTTTCTCGAGATGCTCCCGCCGATGAAGCCGTACGATGACGCTTCTTTTTCAGCGGCGCTGCTTTCGAAGCAGTTCACGCCGATACCGACGATGAGCGATTCTATCTGCCCGCTCTCGAAATCTGTCACCGCTTCTGTGAGGATGCCGGTGATCTTTTTGCCGTCCAGATAAATGTCGTTGACCCATTTGATTTTCGGATGGATGTCATAAAGCTTTTCGAGCGCGCGAACTACGGCAACAGATGCCGCTGTGGTCACGAGTACGGATCTGCTCATGTCGAAAGAAGGGCGCAGGATGATGCTCATGTAAAGGCCTTTCCCGGCGGGCGACGCGAACACGCGCCCGATGCGGCCTCTCCCGCTCGTCTGGCAGTTTGCCGCGACGAGAGCTCTTGCCGGTTTTTCATCGGCCGCGATCTCTCTTGCTTTGTCGTTTGTCGATGTCACTTTATCGTAGTAATACACGGGGATGTCTTCCGCGAGGAATGCTTTTATCGCCTCTCCCGACATGAAGTCGGTGTCCTCCGGCAGTGAATATCCTCTGTTGGTCCCTGCTTCGATAGGGTATCCGGCGCTCTGAAGTGATTTGATCGCCTTCCACACCGCGGTGCGCGAAACACCCAGTTCCTGTGCCAGCGATTCGCCGGAAACTGCCTCACCTTTATGGTCCGTGAGCCTGCGCAGGACCTCGTCTTTTACTGCCATTACTGCCGCCTTTCCACCGCGATGCGCGCGTGATCTTTGCTTGTTTCGACCAGTATGCGCACGTGATCCCCGTTTGTTTCAACTCAAATTGTAACGGCAAAAAGTGGGCCAGTCAACCCGTAATAGCAACGTCCGCGGAGATTATGTGGGAGAAGTAATTAAAAAACGGGGCAAATATTGACAGTTTGTTCCTAAAGTGAAAATTAGGTGAAAGTGACGGAGATGTCATTGACGAAAAAAATGCCCTCCATTAATATGAAGAAGAATTGATAAGAGAAGGAACTTATTCATTTCAGCAAGATTGGAGAAAATTATTTATGGTTAGCAAAAAGAAACTGATCCTGTCGGCAGTACTTGCTCTGGCGGTATGCTTCACAACTGTGCCGATGATGTCAGTTCACGCGGCAACGGGAACCAAGGGTTTCTCAAATCAGTTATCTGTCAAAGTCGTCAAAAAATCGGACGGCACATTCAAGAAGATAAACAAAGAAAGCAAAATGATGCAGCAGGCGAGAACAAAGCTCGGCTGCCCGTACGTATCCGGAGCGGCCGGTCCTGGCAGTTTTGACTGCAGCGGTTATGTCGCTTACACGATGCATCACAGCGGCGTTGCTCTTACAAGGAGCACAGCGGCATCATATTATAGATCAGCAAATAATGTCAGGAATATCGGAAATGCTCACAGAGGAGACATCGTTCTCTATTCGTCGGGCGGCGGCATCTGCCACTGTGGTCTTTATTACGGCAGCGGCAATGTCATCCAGGCTTGCTGCAGCAGAGGCGTAGCGGTCAGAGGAGCTTATGACATCGGTCAGAGCGTTGTAGCGGTCATCAGGACTTACACACCGGCAGGCGTGCTCAAGGTAAACGGCACTGCAGGCGAGCAGGTCAGGATCACAGGAAACGGCGTGAACAGGGTCAAGACCCTTACTGACGCGGGACTCGTGGAAACGGCACTCAGGACAGGCACATACAAGGTCACACCGATGACCGACGGGGCTGAGCCGATGACGATCAATGTACATTACAACAAGACAACGAGAGTCGAGATCCCGGCACAGACAGACGGCGCGGCAGCATAAAGTATGAATTTTTTTAGGGGCGGGCCGAAAGGCCTGCTTCTTTTTATGTGGCAAATGCGGCGCCCTCACGCTTGCCAGCTCCAAATGCGTCAATTGGTCATTTTTCAAGGCATTTGGCGCATTCCCACATAAAAAATCATTGCATTTTGAGAAAAATGCGCTCTTTTGTACGCTATGACGATCCGTCGTGTATTGGATAACGGATACTCCTGTTTTGCATGAGCTATCTGATCGTCAAATGTACCAATTGGCATTGAAATCCTTGATTTGGCACATAATTAGTGCCAAGGCGTGTCAAAATTTCAAAATTGACGCATTTGGAGTATAGCGGAGGTGGCTGCCGCGCGAAATCATGGGGCAGTCACGATATTATCATAAATGAAAGGAGCTGCCGCGCCGGAGAAAATCTCCGAGCGCGCCAGCTCCTGCTTATTGATATATTATCCGGCGAACTGCGAGTTGTACAGGTTCGCGTAGAATCCGTTCTCGGCGAGGAGCGCGTCATGCGGCCCCTGCTCGACTATGTCGCCGTGATCCATTACGAGGATCCAGTCGGCGTCCTTGATAGTTGACAGCCTGTGGGCGATCACGAAACTCGTGCGGCCTTTCATCAGGCGCGTCATCGCGGACTGGATCTGCTTCTCGGTCCTTGTGTCGACTGAACTCGTTGCCTCATCGAGGATCAGGATCGGCTTGTCCGCAAGCATCGCGCGCGCGATGGTCAGAAGCTGTTTCTGCCCCTGAGAAATATTCGTAGCCTCCTCATTGATGACCATATCATAGCCGTTCGGCTGTGTCCGGATGAAGTGGTCGATGTGCGCGGCCTTCGCGGCGCGTTCGATTTCCTCATCCGTCGCGTCCATCTTACCGTAACGTATATTGTCCTTTATCGTTCCGCTGAAGAGCCACGTGTCCTGAAGCACCATCCCGAACAGGCTTCTGAGTTCGCTCCTCGAATAGTCAGTGATGTCGTGGTCGTCGACCCAGATGTCACCGCCGTCCAGTTCGTAGTAACGCATGAGCAGTTTCACGATCGTCGTCTTGCCGGCGCCCGTAGGTCCGACTATAGCGACCTGGGATCCCGGCTTAACCACATAACTGAAGTCATTGATTATAGGCGCGTCCGGCTCGTAGCCGAAGCTCACATCTTTGAAGCTGACCTCGCCGTGGTGGGCAGACATATCGAGATGAGCCTTTGAAGTATCCTCAGTGCCGTAAGCGTCCTTTTCCTCATCCTCACTGATGAAGTCGAAGACACGTTCCGCAGCAGCCGCCGTCGACTGCAGCATGTTCATTACATTAGCCACCTGCTGGAGCGGCTGATTGAAGTTCCTCACGTACATGATGAACGCCTGGATATCACCGATCGAGATCTTCCCGTGCAGCGTCATATAACCGCCGAGAACACAGACCGCCACATAGCCGAGGTTGCCGACGAATGCCGTCAGAGGCATCATGAAGCCGGAGTAGAACTGCGACTTGAACGCCGCGTTGCAGAGCTTGCCGTTGATGTCATCGAACGTTTCGAGCGAATCTTCCTCTCGGTTGAACGCCTTCACGATCGTGTGGCCGGTGTACATCTCCTCGACGTGCCCGTTGACATCCGACAGGAAATTCTGCTGGTCCTTGAACTGACCTTGCGAGTGACTCACGACAACCTTTATTACTATAGTAGAAAGAGGCAGTACGACAAGAGCAACGAGCGTCATCACGAGGCTGATGCGTATCATCATAATGAGTATGCCGATGATGGTAGCGGCCGAAGTAATGGTCTGTGTCAGCGACTGGTTCAGCGACTGGTTGATCGTTTCGATGTCGTTTATGACGCGTGACTGTGTCTCGCCGTGCGTCCTGCTGTCGAAATATTTCAGCGGCAGGCGGTCCATCTTTTCGGAGATCTGAAGGCGCATCTCATACGTTACTTGCTGCGCGACTTTGGACATTATGAATCCCTGCGCGAACGAGAATACGAAACTCAGGCCGTAAATTATACCGAGCGTGAGCAGGATAGTGAAAAGGCTGTCCCAGTTCATTCCGAGCGGGCTCATGAAACCCTTCACGACTTCATCGGTCGCGTTGCCGAGTATCGTCGGTCCTATTATCGAAAATATCGTGCTCACTATCGCGAAGATGAATACAAGGATGACCTTCACTTTATGCTTCGCGAGGTAGCCGATGAGGCGTTTCATAGTCGGGCCGAAGTTTTTGGCTTTTTCGCCCGGCATCATCTGGGCGGCAGGTCCGCCGCCATGTCCGCCCTTCGGCGGGCGGCGATGCGCGCGTTTTGCTGTGTCTTTCTGTTCGCTCATCATGCTCCCTCCCTTCCAAGTTCTTCTTCGCTGAGCTGCGATAAGGCTATTTCTTTATATACACCGCAGGTTTTCAGCAGCTCTCTGTGCGTCCCGATGCCGGCTATCCGGCCTTCGTTCAGCACGATTATTTTATCGGCATCCATGATCGTGTTTATTCTCTGAGCGACGATCATGAATGTGCTGTCGCCGGATCTTTCTTTCAGCGCTTTTCTGAGCGCCGCGTCCGTCTTGAAATCGAGAGCTGAGAAGCTGTCGTCGAATATGAATATTTCAGGCTTCTTGATCAGCGCCCTCGCGATGGCGAGCCTCTGCTTCTGCCCGCCTGAAACGCTGGTGCCTCCCTGCGATACAGGTGTGTCGAGACCGTCCGGCATCTCGCGGATGAAGTCCATGGCCTGAGCCGTTTCGCACGCTTCGATCATTTCTTCATCAGTCGCGTCTTCTTTTCCGTACATCAGATTGGTCGCTATCGTTCCTGAGAACAGCAGCCCCTTCTGCGGGACGAGCCCGATCCTCTGGTGCAGGTCGTGCTGCGTCTGATCGCGCACGTCGATCCCGTCGATATCGATCTCACCGCCTGTCACGTCATAAAATCTCGGTATCAGTGTCACGAGGCTCGATTTTCCGGAGCCTGTGGATCCGATGATCGCGGTCGTCTGGCCAGGTTCGGCTGTGAAACTGACATCCTCGAGCGTGTTCTCCGACGCGTCCGGATACGCGAATGATACGTTCTTGAACTCGATAAAGCCTTTCTTCACATTACTGCGGCCGGAAATTTTCGAACTGTCACTGGACTTCGCGTCGCCGGCATTCTCCGGGTCGAGTATGGTCGGCTCTTTGTCGAGCACTTCGCCGATACGGTTTGCCGATACGGCAGCTCTCGGCAGGAGTATGAACATCATCGTGATGAAGAGGAACGACATGATGACCTGGATGGCGTACTGCAGGAACGCGAGTATGTCTCCTATCATCAGGCTGTTCGTGTCGACGAGCTTCGCGCCGAACCAGACGATGATGATGCCGAGCAGGTTCATGATGAGTGTCATGGCCGGCATGAGTATCGACATGGCGCGGTTGATGAATACGTTGAGTTTTGTAAGATCGATATTCGCGACGTCGAATCTGTCTTCTTCATATTTTTCTGTATTGAACGCGCGGATGACGAGCAGTCCTTCGAGCCGTTCTTTGACTATGAGGTTGAGCCTGTCGAGCTTCGACTGCAGGACTTTGAACTTCGGCATGACTGCTATAAACAGAATTATCATGATGCAGACGATGCAGATGAGGCCGACTCCTATGGTCCATGTCAGCCCCGGGCTCGTGCGCACGGCTTTGATGAGAGCGCCGATCCCCATGCACGGCGCGAAGATCGCGAACCTGAGTGCCATGACGGTGGTCTGCTGTATGTTCTGTACGTCGTTTGTCGAACGAGTAATGAGCGATGCTGTCGAGAAGTCTTCGAGTTCCGCTTTTGAGAATGCGGTAACGCGTCTGAACAGCGCGCTCCTTATGTCTCTTGAAGTGAACGCCGCTACGCGCGCCGCCACTCCGTTCGCGGATATGGAAAAGACCGCCGATACCGCCGCTACGATCAGCATGATGATCCCTATTTTATATATGTAGTCCATATCTGTTTTTATGATGCCGTTGTTGATGATATCGGACATGTATCCCGGCAGCGCCAGTTCGCACATGGCCTGTCCGAAAAGCAGTCCTACGATCGCTATCACGAGCGGCAGATAACGCCTGTAATATTTCATTACTGTTTTCATTATTTGGTTTGCCCCTTTCTGTCGGCCCTGCGCTGCCTGTCGGGACAATTTTTGTTCCGGCACTCGGCGCAGTTATGGTCAGGCGGCTGTATGCCTTTGTCACGCAGTATGTTCATAGCGGCCATGTCAGCCAGATCTGTGAACTGTTCGCGCTGCTCGCTGCTCATGCCACGCATGAGCATATCGCTGAATTCTTCATCGAGGTCCCTCAGCTTTGGCAGTGTTTCTTTGCCTTTATCTGTAAGGTACAGCCGGTAATTCCGTTTGTCGTTTTCATCAGCTTCTCTTTTGATAAAATCACCGTCGATCAGTTTCTTTGTGATCCTGGCGACCTGACTTTTATCTACGTGCATGTGACGCGATATATCTTCCTGGTTCGCGCCTTCATTGTGCGCTACCGCGACGAGATAAGGCGGGTAGCATCCCGTGATCCCGAGTTCACGCATCCGTTTGATGAAAAACTGATTCGAATATCTGTAAATGACCGACCCCGCGGCGATGATCCGGCCGCTGTTGTGACTGTGCATTTTATTCCTCCGTTTGTGGTTTTTGTTTGTTTATCGCTCGATAGCGGCACTTGATGATCTGATTTTGCCGGTTAAAGACTGATTATTTCGCCAATTAGTTGCGCATGCAACAGTTGTGCGTGCAACTAATATACCACCGAGCGAAAGCTGTGTCAATAGAGAGATATCAAAAAAGAAGGCGGCCGAAGCCGTCTTCCTGTTTAAGTTATTTAATGATATCGCGTGTCATGTCATGAAGTGCGCGCCCGGATCACCTGCCTGCCGCTCAGTTTACGCTTCCTGAGGCTGCGGAGCGGATGAAGGGAGTTCACGGTGACCGGAATGTATCCGCATCATCGTCAGATCGACATTTGCAAGCTGGGCCGCGCATCCCTTGAGAGCCGCGGCTTCAGAATCACTGATCTGACCATCATTCTTGTATTTTAATTCATGTTCAAGACTTGCCCACGTATCCATCGCGATAGTCCTTATCTGTATCTCTACAGGGACTTTTTCGACGCGTTCAGTCTGGAATACCGGGACCAGTATGATGACATGGAGACTGCGATAACCGCTTTCCTTAGGATGCTGTATATAATCCTTTTCGCGTATCAGCTCGATATCGCTCTGCTGAAGGAGCAGCTTTTCGACGCGGTATATATCATCGATATAATTGCATATCACGCGTATCCCCGCGATGTCGGTGATCTTCCGGATATCGCTGTCCTTGAACTCATACCCCTTCTTCAAAATCTTCGCGAAAGTGCTTTGGATCGATTTTACCCTGCATTCCATGTGGTGGATCGGATTGTAATCCATCTTTGCCTGGAACTCATCGTCGAGGATCTCAAGCTTTGTACTGACCTCTTTGATCGCCGAATGATAGAGATTCCTCGTGAGCATGAACTTCTGCGCCTCATCCGCGACATCCCGCAGCTCGGGCGGCAGACTGTTCATATCGATTTTAACGTCTTCCTTCTTTTCGAGTATCATCAGAACACCTCCTAATGTCCTCGTATATTATAACATACCGACCCTTAAACAAAACTAAACAACCCGTCACAGAAGTCTAATATCAGCAGTTGCAGTCCACGAACGGGAGGAATTTCCACAAATTGAGTCCTGTCTGCGGATTGTATACACGTCCCACGAAACCATTCGTTACAGTAATGACTATTTCCCCGGTGCAGCTGATCGTCGCGGAATTCAAATGACCGCCGTAACATTTGATGGTGCCGTCATCCTCGAGCTTCGCGAACTGCGCGTGGCAGTGAAGGTACACTTCGCCCTCATCGGTGCGCGTCACATTGCCGGTAAGCGATACGAGCTCCAGATTCCCTTCGATCTCGCTTGAGTTGTATTCCTTGTTCGGAAGGTCGTACACGCCGAGAGTCGCCTTGCTGCAGGCTCCCAGGACCTGTATCGACGCCAGCCTGATATTTTCCTTCTCGCAGATTTCCTTCAGATCCTCGAGGATCTCTTCGCCCTGCTTGAACTTCGCGTATATCGTATTATCAAATTTTCTGTATTCCATAACAGTACCTCCAATATGACTACATTATACTATATATGCGGAAACAGGCAGTTGTTTTTTGAAAATCTCTGTGGTATGATTTGCAGTGTTCATCGGAGGACAAAACTCACAAGGAGTGAAGACGCCGGATAAGATGGCAGGGTAAGGCCTGCAGTCTTGTCTTTTTTTTTACGGGGATATAGAGAATGAAAAACAGAAACGATTTTACACAGGGGAATATACTTTCTACATTGCTGCGTTTCGCGTGGCCGATACTCGCTGCCATGTTTCTGCAGGCGCTTTATGGCGCGGTCGACCTTCTCGTTATCGGTCATTTCGGGGATGCCGCCGGTGTCTCGGCGGTAGCGACAGGCAGTCAGTTCATGCAGCTCGTGACGGTAGTTACTACAGGGCTCGCGATGGGGATAACGATCGCCATCGGACAGGCGGTCGGACGCGGAAGTGAAGAGGACGCGAGGGCGGCGGTCGGGAACGGTATCACAGTCTTCCTGATATTTTCAGCCGCGCTCACAGTATTGCTGCTGCTCTTTACAGAACCTGTGCTGAGGCTCCTCAAGACGCCGGCGGAAGCTTTTGCGGAAGCCACAGCCTATGTGCGTATCTGTTCGTGCGGGGCGGTCTTCATCGTGTTCTACAATGTGCTCGCGAGTATTTTCAGGGGGACCGGGGATTCCAGGACGCCGCTCATCGTAGTGGCGTGCGCCGCGGTGCTCAATACGGCGGGCGACATATATTTCATCGGCGCGCTCGATATGAAGGCGGCGGGAGCGGCTCTTGCTACAGTAATATCGCAGGGAGTAAGTGTGGGACTTTGCGTTCTTATCATAAAGAAGAAGGGTTTTCGTTTCACGCCTTCGCGGAAGCAGCTGCGTCTCAAAAAAGAAACTGCCGGCAATATCATGAGGCTCGGGATGCCGATCGCTCTTCAGGACGGACTTGTAAATATTTCCTTCCTTGTCATCATGGCGATCGTGAACTCGCTCGGCGTCATCCCGTCGGCGGGAGTCGGCGTAGCGGAAAAAGTGTGCGCGTTCATCATGCTTGTACCGTCATCGTTCGCGCAGTCGCTGTCGGCTTTCGTCGCGCAGAATTTTGGCGCGGGCAGGATGGAGAGAGCGAAGGGGTCGATGCTCGCGGGCATGAAGCTTTCGCTCGCGGCCGGCGCTGTGCTGGCGTTCCTTGCTTTCTTCCATGGCGGTTTCTTTTCGGGCCTGTTCACGAGCGACACGGAGGTCATCGCGGCATCAGCTTCATATCTCAAAGCTTACGCCATCGATACGCTGATGGTCTCGTTCCTGTTCTGTTTCGTCGGCTATTTCAACGGCTGCGGAAAGACGAAGTTCGTGATGACACAGGGGATAATCGGCGCGTTCGGAGTCAGGATACCGGTTTCGTATTTCGTGAGCAGGGTCGCAGGCGTGACGCTGTTCGAAATAGGCCTCGCCACACCGGCTTCTACAGTAGTGCAGATCATACTCTGCTTCACATTCTTCAGATTGCTGTCCAGAAAAACTCAAAAAAGCGCCGATCGGCTTTAAGCAGAGCTTCATTTTAATATCGATCGCTCTGCGGTCGTGCCCTGGGGATGTGAGCACTCGGCGCAGAGCTTCCACTAAAAACTCGATCGCTCTGCGGCCGTGCCCCGGGGATGTGAGCACTCGGCGCGGAGCTTCCTCTAAAAAACTCGATCGCTCTGCTTCGGCGGCACTGAGCTGATATAAGGCCGTGCAGAGCCACCTCTTAATATCGATCGGCCCGCTTGAACGCGGGCCTTCCTCTTAAAATCATACTGCGATTCTAGTTTGCAATGGAAC
>CALDNM010000034.1 GCA_937915045.1 uncultured Clostridia bacterium | reverse complement strand
CGATCTCGCGGTCGGCCTTCACCAGCGCCTTCTCGGCTTCCTTTTCGGAAGTGCCCCCGAGAAGCGCGATATACGTCGATACCATTCTCACAGAGTAGAACGCTGTGAGCGGCAGATCGTGCGCCTCGAACAGCTCTTCGACCTTCTTCTTGGAATTGCCGGAATTCGCGCCGCAGGTCATAACAGCGTAAGTATATCCGCTGCCGCTTCCCCGGACACTGAAGCCCTCGAGAAATCTGCGGACGATGTCAGGCAGGACGCCATAATACACCGGACACACGAGTCCGATATCTTCGCCGTCCTCGAGCCTGAACACCCTGTCGCCGTTCTTCATCGCTTTCGTGATATCTATCATCCTGTCACCGAGCGACTCCGACAGCTTCTGAGCCGTATACTTACAATTTCCCGTAGCGGAAAAGTAAAAAATCATTCTAATCTTCCTTCCAGTTTTCTACGATCTCCATCGCCTTGTCATTGTTCTTGAATTCGACGATCTCACACAGCACGCCGCATGCGTGTATCCCCTGCTCCGTGCAGTAATCGAAAAACGGACACCCATCCTTGCAAGTCGTAAAACTCTTGCACATCCTTGCTTTCTTATCCTGATATTCCTGATCTGTCAGCATTTTAAACACCTCCCGGGCCGCGCGCCCTTAAGGCGCGTCTACTTGCTGTATCTTTCCGACTGCTCTTTCACGAGCGCGGCATCGTCGAAATAATCTATCTTCATAGCTCTCTTCATCTCGCTGAGAGTATTTGCCGCTTCCTCCCTTGCAATATCTGTACACTTTTTGAGCATCTCATAAACATATGGGATGTCTTTTTCGTATTCATGTCTCTTTTTTCTTATTGGGTCGAGCTCTTCATTGAGTATCTCTGTCAGGACCTTTTTGACCTTCACGTCTCCGAGTCCTCCCCTGCGGTAATGCTCTTTCATATCATCAAGTGTCGCGTAGTCGGACAGTCTTTCGATCTGCTCCGGCGTCGCGAACGCGTCGAGATATGTGAATACCGTATTGCCTTCGATGTGTCCCGGGTCCTCCACTCTGAGGTGCTCCGGATCCGTATACATCGTCTTGATCTTCGACGCTACAGTATCGGCATCGTCAGAAAGGTAGATACCGTTTCCGAGCGATTTGCTCATCTTGGCTTTGCCGTCTATCCCCGGCAGTCTGTTGCAGA
>CALDNM010000033.1 GCA_937915045.1 uncultured Clostridia bacterium | reverse complement strand
CACATTCAGCCTGAATGAAAACAGTGACTTCTACGCGGACGATATCAAATTCAACAGTCTGGGTCATCCGGCATTTACATGTTATCACGAAGGAAAAGAACTCTGCCGTCTTCAGCTCGATGTGCCGGGAGAGCACAATATACTGAACGCGCTCGTGTCGATAGCATGCACGTACACGCTGGGCATCGATCTCGATACTATAGTCGATACTCTCGAGCATTACTCGGGGACGCAGCGGAGATTCGATATCGTAGGAAAGACGAAAAACGGGATGCAGATAATCGACGACTACGCGCATCATCCTACAGAGATCAAGGCGACGCTTAAGGCGGCGCAGAATATACCGCATAATAATATCTGGTGCATATTCCAGCCGCATACTTACACGAGGACGATCGCGCTGTTCGATGAGTTCACCAACGCGTTTGATGACGCGGACAAGGTCATTTTCGCGAAGATATTCCCGGCGAGGGAGAAAAACATCTATAAGATAAGCTCGAAGCAGCTGATGACCGGACTGAAGAAAGTACATCCGGACAAAGAAGCGTATTACTTCGAGGACTTTGAGGATATAGCGCGTTTCGCGTATGACAACGCTGAGCCGGGTGATCTCATCATGACGGTCGGAGCAGGCGATGTCTACAAGATAGGCGAGATGATCCTCGACATTGACAAGAAAGCAGACACAGGAGAAAACGAATAATGAATATAGAAGATTTTGAGACCGAAGAAAGAGCCAGGCTGGAAAGGAATCTTGCTTACGCGGAAAGCGGAGTGAAATTCATTGACATAAAGGCGGCTTATATAGATGAAGGCGTGAAAATCGGAAAAGGAACAGTCATCTATCCGCTCGTAGTGCTCGAAGGGAAGGTCGAGATCGGAGAGGACTGCCTCATAGGGGCAAACACGAGGATAGTTGATTCGACGATCGGAGACCGCACTGACATCTGGAGTTCGGTGATACTCGAGAGCAGCGTCGGAAATGAGACGCATGTGGGGCCGTTCGCGTACATGAGACCGAACAGCCACGTCGGCAGCGGATGTAAAGTCGGAGACTTCGTTGAGGTCAAGAACAGCACCATGGGTGACGGCGCCAAATCTTCGCACCTCACATACATCGGCGACAGCGATGTGGGCGAGAGAGTCAATCTCGGGTGCGGCGTAGTGTTTGTGAACTATGACGGGACTAAGAAATTCAGATCCGTTGTCGAGGACGACGCCTTTATCGGATGCAATTCCAACCTTATATCGCCGGTCAGGATCGGCAAGAAATCGTATGTCGGAGCCGGGAGCACGATCACTCGTGATGTGCCTGATGGCTCATTGTACATAGAAAGAGCAAAACCAAAAGTACTGGAAGGCTGGGTCGAAAGGACCGGAAAGCTGGACAAAGATAAGTCAAAGTAATGTCTGTGGAGGAAAAAATGAAAAACGGAGAATTTGCCGGTTACAAGATTTTTACAGGGAACGCGTACCCTCAGCTGGCGGAAGAGATAGCTAACATCATGGGTAAACCACTCGGAAAAGCGAGTGTAAAGAAATTCAGCGATGGAGAGATATCGGTCGACCTGTGGGAAACGGTAAGAGGCCAGGACTGCTTTATAGTCCAGCCGACATGTTATCCTGTGAACCAGAATCTGATGGAGATCCTGATCATGATCGACGCGATGAAGAGAGCGTCGGCGGGAAGGATAAACGCTGTGATCCCATATTACGGATACGCGCGTCAGGACAGGAAGGCGAAAGCGAGAGATCCTATCACATCGAAACTCGTGGCTGATCTTCTTGTAGCAGCCGGAGCAGACCGTGTGGTCACGATGGATCTGCACGCGGCGCAGATACAGGGATATTTCAATATACCTGTCGATCATCTTCTCGGTCTGCCTATACTGATGAAGTACTGGAAGGAACAGAACATAGAGGACCTGGTCGTAGTATCGCCTGATCACGGAAGCGTGACAAGAGCGAGGAGCATGGCTGAACCGCTGAACGCTCCTATCGCGATCATCGATAAGAGAAGACCTGAAGCTAATAAGAGCGAGATCATGAACATAATCGGAAACGTGGAGAACAAGAACTGCATCCTCGTCGACGATATGATCGATACGGCCGGCACGATATGCAACGCGGGCAAGGCTCTCATGGAGCTTGGCGCGAAGAGCGTATCCGCGGGAGCAACTCACGCGGTACTTTCAGGACCGGCTTTCGAGAGACTCGCTGATGCTCCGTTCAAGGAGATCATATTCCTGAACACTATTCCTATAGCGCCGGAGAGAAGACTTCCAAATATGAAGGTCCTGTCCGTAGCGCCGCTTTTCGCTGAAGCGATGATGAGGATCCATACTAACGATTCGATAAGCAGGCTTTTTGACTAAAGGAGTCGGATGTATTTGATAGCAGGCCTGGGGAATCCGGGCAGAAAGTACGCTCAGACGCGTCACAACATGGGGTTCATAACTATAGACTACATGGCAGACGAGCTGGGAGTAAAAGTAAATAGACTGAAACACAGAGCTAAGGTCGGGGAGTTTCTACTCTCCGGCCATAAAGTAATGCTCGCGAAACCGCAGACTTTTATGAACCTTTCGGGAGAGTCTGTAGGCGAGATAGTGAATTTTTATAAGATCGAGCCTGATCACGTTATCGTGATATACGATGATATGGATATACCGACAGGTTCGATAAGGATAAGGAAAAAGGGCAGCGCCGGTTCACACAATGGTATGAAATCGGTGGTCGCCCATATCGGCACCGATGAATTCCCGCGCATCAGGATAGGTATCGGGGCGCATGAAGGCACAGACGCCGTGGATTATGTCATAGGCGGCTTTTCTAAAGAGGACAAGGAACCGCTGGAGCACGCCGTGATGAACGCGGCAAAGGCAGCGGAAAAGATCATCACCGACGGTATAGACAAGGCGATGAATATGTACAATGGGGATCGTTAATCTGACAGGTATCGCGGACAGCAGGACAGCTCCTGTATGTGCCCGCGTCATAAGAGAAAATCCGGGGCAGTGTCTCATCGCGGCACCTTCATACATAAGGGCTTCGAAGATCGCCTCCGATCTTTCTTTTTTTGTAAACAAGCGTATTTACCTCATGCAGTCTGACGAGGAGAAGCTTGTCACGTATGAAGCAAAGAACCGTGATACGCTGTTTGAGAGGCTGCGCGTCATGAAGGCGCTTGCTTCCGGTGAGGATTGCGTCGTGGTGGCGCCGGCCGCCGCGGCGATCAGGCTTCTGGCTCCAAAGGCTGTGTGGTCAGGGGCGGCCGTCACGCTCAGGAAGGGTGATGACATAGATCTGGCCGGAGTGATGAATGATCTTGTAGGCATGGGATATGAGAGACTGCCGATGGTATACGCCAAAGGTCAGTTTTCGATGAGGGGAGATATCCTCGATATATTTACGCCGTATTCGGATGTGCCGTTCAGGATCGAGCTCTTCGATACTGAGATCGAATCGATCAGATCCTTTGACAAGGACACACAGCGCTCTGTGAGCGACGCTGGCAGTATCGAGATATATCCCGCGCAGGAGATCGTCCGCGATCCTGAAGCGTTTGGAAGGGCCGCGAAGAAGATAAAGCTCGCTTACAGAAAGCTCCCTGAAAGGAGAGAAGCGCTGCTTGACGATATCGAGAACCTTACGAACGTACAGAATCTCGAGAACTATATGCGTTACTTTTATGAGAAGCCTGAACGTATCTGGGATTATGCCGACAACGCGACTGTCATCGTAGACGACCCGAACAGGACAGGTGACATTCTTGAAGGACGTGACAGAGAACTCAGGGATGACTTCGAAGTCTTTCTTGAAAAGGGGACTTTCGTCGGCAGCGATATTGATAATTTCCCGGGAAGAAAGGATTATCTGAAGATCTACGAGCTTCCGCGGGTATATCTCTGCACGCCGCTTTCGAACAAGGTGAAAGGTGTAGACGCGTACGAGAGCATCAGGCATATCACGAGCAGGCAGGTGGTTTCGTATAACGGTAAGATGGACCTCCTTGAAAAGGACCTCGGTCGTTATCTGAACAATGGTTACAAAGTGACTATCGTATGTTCTTCTGACGAGCGTGTCGAGAATATGACTGATTTCCTGGGCAGATCAGGTCTTGCCGGAAGGGTCTGGGTCAAGCAGGGGACGCTGTCGGCAGGGATGGATTTCCCTGAGGAGAAGATCTGTTATATCACTGACGGTGACATTTTCGGTGACTATAAATTCAGGAGGAAGAAACGCCGTTCTTCGAAAAACGCGGAGCCGATCAAGAGCTTCTCCGACATCGAAAAGGGTGATTTTGTAGTTCACGAGTCTCATGGTATAGGTAAGTTCGTAGGGCTGAAGCAGCTTTCGGTCCAGGGTGACAAGAAGGATTATCTGCAGATAAAGTATGCCGGAAACGATATGCTGTATGTACCGGTCGAGCAGATGGATATCATCCAGAAATATGTGGGATCTGAAAGTGTGACGCCGAAGATCAGCAAGCTCAACGGAAAGGAATGGCGGACTACAAAGGCAAAGGCTAAGGCTTCGATCGCGAATATGGCTGAGGATCTGCTTAAGATATCCGCTGAACGCCAGGCGCGTCCGGGATATAAATTCAGCCCGGATACGGTATGGCAGAAGGAGTTCGAGGACAGCTTCCCGTATCAGGAGACTTCAGATCAGCTCCGCTGCATCGAAGAGATCAAGGCCGATATGGAGAGCGGGAAGGTGATGGACCGTCTGCTCTGCGGCGATGTGGGATACGGCAAGACTGAGGTTGCGGCGCGCGCGATGTTCAAGTGCGCGGCGGAAGGAAAACAGGTCGCGGTACTCGTTCCGACAACTCTTCTCGCGAGCCAGCATTACTCCACACTCAAAGAACGATTTGAGAAATTTCCGTTCACTGTCGATATGATGTCACGTTTCAGATCCGAAAAAGAACTGACCAAAACAGCGGCAGGAATAGCCGACGGATCGATAGATGTCGTCATCGGCACTCACAGGCTGCTTTCAAAAGATGTAAAGTTCAAAGACCTCGGTCTCCTCGTCATCGATGAGGAGCAGCGCTTCGGGGTCAAACATAAAGAAGCCATAAAAAAACTGAGGGCAAATGTCGACGTCCTCACGCTTTCAGCTACACCTATACCTCGGACACTGCACATGTCTCTTCTCGGGATACGAGATATGAGTCTGATAGAAGAACCTCCGGATGACAGATATCCTGTTCAGACATATGTGATGGAGGAGGATGACTATGTCATCGCGGAAGCTATAGAACGCGAACTCGACCGTGGCGGGCAGGTATTTGTCGTCTACAATCGCGTGAACGGTATACATAAGATAGCTGAGAAGATAGATAAACTTGTACCGGGCAGGCGGATCGCGATAGGCCACGGCCGTATGAATGAAAGTCGTCTTGAAGATGTCATGATGGGATTTGTCGCGGGCGATTACGATATCCTTGTCGCGACAACGATAATAGAAAACGGTATCGACATACCGAACGCGAATACAGTAATGATCGTGGACGCTGACAAGTTCGGCCTCGCGCAGCTCTATCAGATAAGAGGAAGAGTCGGCAGGACGAACAGATTAGCATATGCGTACCTTTTGCATAAAAAGAACAAGGTGCTTTCTGAAGTGGCTGAGAAACGCCTGCGCGCGATAAAAGACTTCACTGAATTCGGCGCGGGATTCAAGATAGCAATGAGGGATCTTGAGATAAGAGGAGCCGGAAATATCCTTGGTAACGAACAGAGCGGGCACATAGTAAATGTGGGATATGAGCTTTACTGCAAACTGGTCGATGACGCCGTGAAGGCTCTCAAGGGAGAGGTCGTCACGGATGAACGCGAGGAGGCACAGGTGGAAGTAAGGGCGTCGGCGCTGATACCGGGCTCGTATATTTCAGACGAGTTCACAAAACTCGGCGTGTATAAAAAAATCGCGTCAGTCAGGACTGAAGAAGATGAGAAGGATATGCGCGAAGAACTCGAAGACAGATTTGGGGATGTCCCTGCTGAGACGAAAAATCTTATCACAGTGTCCAGGATAAAAGGGCTTGCTGAAGATCTTGGAATAAGGAAAGTCACGCAGCGAGATGAGCGCGTTATACTTGAATATGGGAAGAACAGCAGGATAAAACCGGTAACGCTATTTTTGCAAAATGGACAGAATAATCTGACTGAGATCCTCGAAATTTTGAATGCGATGGATAAAAATTCGGGCAAGATTTGAGAGCTAATTTTTAATTCACAACGTAATTAAACTGACTCCAAATCTAAAATGACTTTTCCGTAATATTACCATTGACAACTGCTGGACGCAGAGTGTAAAATCATAGGCGTGTAGAAAGAAAATGTTCATTAAAGTGTGTCCAGGCCCTATTTGGACATACTTATTTTTTGGAGAGAGAGCAGGTGAAAAGATATATGCATATATGGGTGATAGCGATATTTATTGTGATAGCAGGGACGATCTTTTCGGCTGTTGTGAGGAATCCCGCGCACGCTTCATTTGAGACCAAAGCGGATGACGAGGACGGCAGCGGCGAATAGGCTGTGGGGATAAGATTTTTATGATAGGCTTTCGGCTGGCGCAACGCGGTCGGGGGCCTGTTTTTTTCTGATAAAAAGACTGCGTATCAAGATTTGATACGCAGCCTCTTCGTTATTATTTACTGAAGGGCAGTGCCCTTGCTGTTTTGTTTAACCTTGCATCACGAATCCGATGATGAACATAACGCACGCGATACCAAATGCGGAATAAGATATGATCCTCCATCTCTTATACTGCTTATCGAGAGCGACCTGCTCTTCCGGTGACGGCTTTGCTGTCTTCATAGCGAGCAGCTCTTCGTCGATAGCTTCCTGAGGTGTCTGCTTCTTAGGGATGATGATCCCGAAGATTATATAGATTATGCAGAGAACAGAAAGGCCTATGTTGTACCAGATCGCTGTCCAGTCGATAGCGAGTACTGAGAGGAGAGCGTACGCTACGATGCTGAATACGGCTCCGAATTTTCCAGCCGGTACATGATAAGGCCGTTCCAGATCCGGTTCCTTCTTATACAGCATCAGGTAAGAAATATAACCTATTGTATAACACAGCATCTGGCTGAACGCGCACATCGCGGATACGATGACTATCGAGTTCGTGAGGATGAATGTTATCCCGACGATACCTACTGTAAGTACAGCTACATGCGGGCTCCTGTATTTAGGATGTACCTTCGCGAATACCTTAGGGAAGCATCCGTCGAGAGCCATGATGTACATATATCTAGCCGCGCCGCCTGTACAAGGCATCATCGTGGAGAAATCTCCGCCGACCGTGACTGCGAGGCAAAGCAGTATGATAGGGAATCCTACGATCCCTGCCTGCTTCATAGCTTCTACATAAGGAGCGCTCGATGTCGTAAGGATGCCGAGGCTGGCGATAGGTGTAAGGCCTACGAGGAAGAACTGCCAGAGAGCGTTCACTGCGAACACGATGAAAGGTGAAAGCGTAAGTGCTCTTGGAAGTGTGATCTGAGGATATTTGACCTCAGCGCCCATGCCTGCGCATGTTTCGAATCCCGCGAAGCACCACCATACCATTACTATACATTTAGCAAATGCAGTGAATTCTGTCGGGATACCGCCGAATACCGATACATAATTTCCGAAGTCCAGATTCTTGAGTTCCATTATGAACCAGACACATGAAGCTGCCCAGAACCAGAACATGAACGCATTCTGGAGTTTGCCTGAGAACTTTATGCCTCTATAGTTTACAAAAGTAAAGAATACCATCAGCAAAGATCCCGATATACGCGGATCAACAGAGAAGTTCGCGCCGCATGCTTCAATAAGATAGTTGAAGTAATTCGCGAACGCAAGAGCTTCGCCGCCGGCTATGCCGATCTGAGCCAGCGTGTAGTGCCAGCTGCAGAAAATAGCTACAGGCCAGTTGATGGCTCTTTTAGCGTATGAATAAGTGCCTCCCGCAAGAGGAAGAGTTGCGCCGAGTTCTCCGTAAATGGCTGATGGCCAGAGTACGAGAAGAAAGGCGATGATCGACGCGATAATGACAGAACTGCCCATTACGCCGACCTGTGAAGATCCTACTGTGAATAGTCCTACGCCGATAACGGCACCACCGGTGATGGTGACGCATTCAGGCAGACCTAGTTCACGGACCAATCCTTTTTTGTCGTCCATGTGTTTACCTCCGATAAATGATTTTTGAAAAAATGTATAAATAATCTCGATAGTAATTTAATATTAGTATAAAGAATATTTCGACTACAAGTTTAATCCTTAAAACGTAAATAAGCATAGTACAAATCGGAAATTGACATGGATAAATCACGGTGCTAATATTTGGGTGTAAAAAAGGTGAGTTCCGATTTATACCAATAGCGTCGATTTTGAAGTGAAGCGGAGGGCCCATGGCGTACTATATCAGTGACAGACAAAATCTTGCGTCAAGCAAAGAACGTTCAAAATACAAGCCTTTCAGCGTTTTAACTCCTGGATGCAGATGGATCGAAGCGCCGATCTGCTTTGGACACCCATTATTTGTCTCGATGTGTGATATTTTTGTATCAGAGTGTATTTCCGATTCCCCGGTCATTTATCCGATAATACCGGATGGATGTCTGTCCGTTATATTCTACGGAGACGGCGCGTTCGAATATGGTACAGTATGCGGAACTACCGACAGAATAAAGAAACTTACGCTGATCCCCGGATGGAAATACATGATTTTCAGGTTTATGCCCGGCGCGAGCGCGGCTTTTCTGAAATGTGATATAAACGATATAACGAACAATTCGATATCGGTGGAAGATGGTGTCAGAAACGGAGATCGGCTGATTTCGATCTCGGGACGAGATCTTGACATTTCAGAAAAAGCTCTCCAGATGTCGAGGATACTGAAAATAGATAAACGCAGAAAAGAGACAGACTATCTGATCAGATACTGCACAGAAAATATCTTCAGAAACAACGGGAATATCATGATTGCGGACCTGTCGGAGAAGACCGGTTTTTCTGACAGATATCTTGGAAAGATATTTGAAAAATATATCGGTATATCGCCGAAGACATACGCGGAGATAATAAGGCTCCAGTCATCGCTTTACCGCATATTTGATAAAACCAATCACGACTCGTTGATGAATATTGCTCTCGACAGCGGATATTTCGATCACGCGCATATGAACAGGAATTACAATAAATTTTTGTTCTGCTCTTCGGGAGAGCTGCGCAAGAAAGGATTTTCCGCTCTTGATTACAGCAAGATCGAGCCATATATCTACAGCTATGAAAATGATAAGCAGAAAGGAGCTTGAGATGTCAGCAAATTATTATCTGGGACTCGACCAGGGAACGACAGGAACTACCGCGCTTCTCCTGGATGAAAACTGGACTGTCGCGGCGAAGGGCTATACCGAACACGAACAGATTTTTCCAAAGCCGGGATGGGTCGAGCATGATCCTATGGAAATTTGGAACAGTGTGCTTTCGGCGATACTTGACGCGTGTGAGATAGCGGGGACTGATCCGTCTCATATCAAATGCATCGGCATAGACAATGAGGGCGAAACCGTTATGCTTTGGGATCGCATCACGGGAGTGCCGGTATACAACGCCATAGTATGGCAGGACAGGCGCACAGCAAGATACGCGGATACACTTACTGAAAAATATGGAAAGATGATACGCGACAAGACCGGCCTTATGATAGACGCGTATTTTTCGGCAACTAAAATAAAATGGATCATCGACAATGTGGATGGCGTCCAGGAAAAAATAGATGAAGGACGCATACTCGCAGGGACGCTCGATTCCTGGATAATATGGAAAATGACACACGGAAGAGTGCATATCACGGACGCGTCCACCGCAAGCAGGACTATGCTGCTGAACATCCATACCGGAAAATGGGACCAGGATATCCTCGATATGTTCGGCTTCGATATAAAGATGCTCCCGGAGATATGTGACAGCTCCATGGTATATGGAGAAACGGATCCGCTTGATTTCCTCGGGGTCAGTATTCCTGTATCCGGATCGGCGGTAGACCAGCAGGCGGCGCTTTTCGGACAGGGCTGCTATGCTCCTGGATCGATAAAATGCACTTATGGCACAGGATGCTTCATGCTGATGAATACAGGTGAAGAACCTGTATATTCGAAGAACGGTCTTCTGACCACTGTAGCGTGGAAGCTGAACGGCAAGACGACATTCGCGCTCGACGGAGGCATATATGTCACGGGAGCCGCGACGCAGTGGCTTAGAGATAAACTCAAAATAATAGATAATGCCGCGCAGACAGAGCAGATGGCGATCGACGCTGGCGGCAACGGAGGGGTGTATTTCGTACCGGCGTTCACCGGGCTTGCCGCTCCGCACTGGGATTCATACGCGAGAGGCACGATCGTCGGTATCACCGGCGGCACGACAAGAGAGCAGATCGTAAGAGCATGCCTGGAAGCAACGGCATATCAGGTGAAAGATAATCTCGACGTCATGAACCTCGACGCGAATATACCTATAACAAAGATAAGGGTAGACGGCGGAGCTGTAGTCAACGAATTCCTGATGCAGTTCCAGGCGGATATCCTGGGTATCCCGATAGATATCCCTGTCATAAATGAAACTACAGCGCTTGGCGCGGCGTATCTCGCGGCGATGGGCATAGGCGAGTTCGATTCACTCAAAGAGCTGGCATCGAAATGGCAGCTCAGCAAAACGTATGAACCTAAGATGAGCGTGGATGAAAGAGAAACACTTCTTTACCACTGGTATAAGGCCGTGGAAAGAGCTAAAAACTGGATAGAAGATTAAATATTGTATTGCTGAAAGGAGCAAAAAATGAGCAAACCAATGTTATTCAGCCCGGGCCCGGTCATGGCCAGAGAAAATGTGAGACAGTCACTTACACATTATGATATCTGTCACAGAAGTCCGGAGTTCGAAGCGATGTTCAAAGATACTACGGATAAGATCAACAAGCTTTTCAAAGCGGATGATTCATATAAGTCGGTCATAATCTCGGGTTCCGGAACGAGCGCGAACGAGACTGTTCTTTCGTCGATATTCAATGACGGTGAGAAAGCTCTGCTCGTCAGGAACGGAGAATTCGGGAACAGACTGCAGCAGATCCTTGATCAGTATAAGATCCCTTATGTCGACTGTTCGTTCGAATGGGGGACACGTCCTGATCTCAAAAAAGTCGAGGAAGCATTAAAGTCGGATCCGGCTGTCAAGATCGTCTGCATGGTATTCCATGAAACATCATCAGGTATGATCAACCCTGTCAAAGCGGTCGGTGATCTTGCCGATAAATACGGGAAAATGTACATGGTAGACTGCGTATCCGCGGCTGCCGGACAGGATATAGATGTAAAAGACATGCATATCACATTTGCCACATCGGTAGGCGGAAAATGTCTGGGAGCATATCCGGGATCGGCATATGTCTGCGGAAAACAGGACGTCCTCAAGACACTCACTCCTGAGATGGGGAAGAATGTTTATCTGAACCTCGCGCGTCATTATCAGAAGGCTGTCGCGTCGAATCAGACACCGCATACACCGAATGTAAATCTTTTCTGGGCTCTGCAGACTGCGCTCACAAACGTGCTTGACGAAGGTCTCGATAAGCAGATCGCGCGCTATCAGGAAGACGCTAAGATCCTTCGTGAGGGAATGAAGAAGATGGGACTCAAGTTCCTCCTTCCGGAAGACCAGATGGCGAATACAGTCACTTCTGTTTTCCTCCCTGAGGGAAAAGATCTCGAGGAGTTCATAGCGAAGATGGACGACAATGGTTATACGGTTTACGCCGGCAAAGGCAAATTTTACGAGATGGGCATGTTCCAGGTCGCCAACATGGGAGAAATATATCCTGACGACTGCAGAAAATTCCTTACTGTACTCGAAAAATGCATATAATCGGAAGCAAAAACGATCACAGACCGGGGAGATTTTTCTCTCCGGCCTGTTTTTTATGTGGCGCGCGCCTTATAAATGCCCGAAAAGTGACGGTTCTTTTCGTTTTCATATAAAACCACTTGTGCTATAATAATCTAGTTGCATTTGAAAGGAGCATCTATGTATTTCAAAGACATCACTATAATAGATAAAGATCTGGAAGTCAGAGAGCATATGCACGTCATGACAGACGGCGAAAAGATATCGTACGTCGGAGATGAAGCTCCCGCCGATACAGAAGGGCAGGAGGTATATGACGGCAAAGGCAGACTTCTGATGGCCGGGTTCGTCAATTCACACGCTCATTCACCGATGACACTCATGCGCGGATACGGCGAAGGCCTTGCTTTGCAGGAATGGCTGAACGACAGGATCTTTCCTTTCGAGGCGAAGCTGAGCAGCGATGCCGTTTACTACGGGACGCTTCTGGCAATGGCGGAATCTATACGTTACGGCATAGTATCGACCAACGATATGTATTACTTCTGCGACGATATGGCGAAGGCCGTCATCGACGCGGGGTGCAAAAATAATATCTCGAGATCGATCACTAATTTCGCGGATGATGATCTGTGGACCATGGCGAGCGCGAAAGAGATGAAGTCGTTTTATGATAACTTCAACGGCGCGGCGGGCGGAAAGATAAAAGTCGATATGAGTCTCCACGCGGAATATACAACTACGGAAAAGACCGTGAGAGAACTGGCGGAATATACGAAGGAGATCGGGGCAAACATGCATGTCCACGTTTCCGAAACGAAAAAAGAGCACGAGGAGTGCAAGGAGAGACACGGCGGAAAGACACCTGTGAAATATCTTTCGGATCTCGGGCTTTTTGATACGAGGACGACTGCGGCGCACTGCGTCTGGGTCGAACCGGAAGATATGGATATATTAAAGGAAAAGAATGTTTCGGTCGCGAGCAATCCGATCAGCAATCTGAAACTCGCGAGCGGAGTCTGCAATGTGCCGGAACTTCTGAGACGCGGTATAAATGTGACGATAGGGACGGACAGCGTTTCGTCGAACAACAGCCTGAACTTCATCGAGGAAATGAAAGCGTTTGCTATTGCCTCGAAGATGATGTACAGTGATCCGACAGCGGTCAGTCCGAAACAGACTGCGGCCGCGGCGACGGTGAACGGAGCGAAGGCCCAGGGACGTAATGACTGCGGTGTGCTGGATAAAGGATACCGCGCGGATCTTGCTGTGATAGATGTGAGCGGACCGAACATGCACCCGGTACATGATATGCTGAATAATCTTGTGTATTCAGCGTCGGGAAGCGACGTCTGCATGACCATGTGTGACGGGAAGGTCCTGTACAGGGACGGAGAGTTCACTACTATTGATATAGAGAAAACTATTTTTGAGACTGAACAGGAGACGAAAAAGATCCTGAGCAGCCTTTAATTGGAGTAATAATGGGGAAATCATCTTTTGTAAAAGGCGCGGCGATCCTGGGGGTGGCCGGACTGCTAGTCAAATTTTTGGGCGCGGCGTTCCAGATACCTTTGGGGAACATGATACATGATACAGGCATGGCGTATTACGGGCCGGCGTATTATGTGTATACTCTGTTCCTTATCATCTCTACTTCAGCACTTCCTGTAGCCATCTCAAGGATGGTTTCGGAGCGCGCGGCAGTGGGAGATTACGCTGAGGCGCACAGGGTATTCAGAGTCGCGGTGGTCCTTATGGCGGCCATCGGAGTCGTATCTTTCGTGATCGTTTCATCAGCTTCCGGCTGGTTCGCACGCATGATGGGATATGAACAGGCTCAGCTCGCGCTGCTGGCGATATCTCCGGCACTGATCATAGTGCCGATAATGGCGGCGTACAGAGGATATTTCCAGGGGCTGCAGAACATGAAACCTACGGCAGTGTCGCAGGTCATGGAACAGGTATTCAGGGTGATCGTAGGACTGGCTCTTGCGTATTATCTTTTCAACAATGCTAAGATCGATGGCATTTTCGCGAACTTCAATAAATACGGACAGGGAGCTGCCGGCGGCACATTCGGGGCCACGGCCGGGTCCATAGCGGGACTTCTCGTCGTTGTGCTGATCTACGCGGCGAGCAAAAAAGCGATAAGAAAACGTATAAAACAGACAAAGGATACAGTGCGCCAGAGCGCGAAAAGCATAATGGCGACGATGCTCAAGATAGCTATACCTATAACTATCGGCGCGTCGATCATGCCGATCATGAATATCCTTGACGCTGTGATAATAAAGAACAGACTTGTTTCCGCCGGATACACATCGGTGCAGGCCACGTCTCTTTATGGACAGCTCAGCGGCTTTGTGAGCCCTCTGATAAACTTTCCGCAGGTACTGACAGCGGCGCTCGCGATGAGCCTTGTGCCGTTCATCAGCGCGGCATGGAAGAGAAAGGATACATATCAGCTCACGACGAACACCGCGCTCGCGGTGAGGATAGCTCTCATAGTAGGCCTTCCATGCGCTTTCGGATTAGCGGTACTTTCCAAACCTATCATGCTGCTCCTGTTCAGCTACGGTGATGAAGCCGGAGCTATGAGCGCCGCGCCGACACTTGCTGTCATGGCGTTCGGAGTCATCTTCCTTTCGATCACACAGACGGTGACAGGGATACTCCAGGGCGTGAACAAGCAAAGCGTGCCGGTCAAGAATCTTGCTATAGGTGTGCTTATCAAAGTGGGACTCACATGGGTCCTGACCGGTATATACGTGCTCAATGTAAGAGGCGCCGCGCTGGCGACAGTGATAACATACGCGGTAGTTTCAGTGCTCGATATAAAAGCGACCAGGAAATACACAAACGTAAAATTCGACTGGAATCTTACTTTGGCAAGACCGCTCATCGCAACTCTCGTTATGACGGCGGCGGCTTTTGTAGTATACGCGCTCGTTTCACAGATCATAGATCTCAGAGTAGCGTGTGTCATCGCGATACTTATCGCGGTGATAGTTTATGCAGTAATGCTGTTTGTGACGAAGAGCATCACGAGAGAAGAGTGTGCCACTATGCCGGGCGGGAATAAACTCGTCGGCATCATCGACAGATTCAGCAGAAAGTAACAGGTGCGGGATGACGGAGAAGGTCAGAGAAGAATACAAAGATTACGCGATTGAAGCGGAGACGAATGAAGAAGCGACAGCTCGCCTGGTGAAGATCATCGAGCTTCTTAGAAAAGAATGCCCATGGGATAAAGTCCAGACGCATGACACCCTTGTACCGTGCATGATAGAGGAAGCGTACGAGAGCGTAGAAGCGATCAATAATAAAGACGATGATAACCTGTGTGAAGAACTTGGAGATGTCATGCTGCAGGTGATTTTTCACAGCTCGCTCGCGGAAGAAGAAAACAAATTCACCCTTATAGATGTAATAAACGGTGAATGTGATAAAATGATACGCAGACATCCCCATATTTTTGCGGATGGAGACGCTAAAACAGTTGACAAAGTCCTTGTAAAATGGGAAAATATCAAATATAAAGAACGCGGGAGCCAAAGCGCGGCTTCAAGGCTGGACGATGTCCCAAGTGCATTTCCGGCCCTGATAAGGAGCGCGAAAGTTCAAAAGAAAGCAGCAGATGTCGGTTTTGACTTTACTACTGTCGAAGACGCCTGCGGGAAACTAAATGAAGAGACTCAAGAACTTATTGAGGCTTGCCAGGACCACAATGAAAAGGGTATAGCGGAAGAGATGGGAGATTTGTTCTTCTCCGCGGTAAACGTTTCGCGTTTTCTTAACGTAGAACCCGAAGGGGCGCTGAGAGCTGCGACAGAAAAGTTCATAAGAAGATTCAGAGAAGTGGAGCGGATGGCGGAAGCCGGCGGCTCTTCATTAGATAATATGAGTCTTGAAGAAATGGACGAGTTGTGGAATGAGGTCAAGAAACAGGAAGTTTAAGGGTGATAGAAAAAAGAGCATAGCTCAAGTTTTAAGGAGGACAATATGAACAAAGCTGAATTAATCGCTGCAGTAGCAGAAAAGACAGGTTTCACTAAGAAGGACGCAGAGGTAACGGTCAACGCTACAATGGGAGTTATCGAGGACGCGCTTACAAAGGGTGAAAAAGTACAGCTCATCGGTTTCGGAACTTTCGAAGTTCGTCAGAGAAAAGCCAGAACTGGAAGAAACCCAAGGAAACCTGGCGAGACTATCAAGATCGCTGCATCTAAGGCTCCTGTATTCAAAGCGGGCAAAGCTCTCAAGGATTCCGTAAACGGAAGATAGAGTATGATTCATAACAGGAGCAGCTATGCTGCTCCTGATTTTTATTTAGGAGCGCAAAGGAGGATCAGATGCGCGTAGATAAATTTCTTAAAAACTCAAGACTGATCAAAAGACGTACAGTAGCAAAGGACGCTTGCGACGCGGGCAGGGTATCTGTGAACGGAAGGACCGCTAAGGCGGGCACCGATGTAGTGATCGGAGATGTGATAACCATAAGATTCGGGCAGAAGGAAATATCGGCCAGGATCAAAGATGTCGCGGAGTCGGTCCGAAAAGATGACGCTGAAGACATGTACGAGATAATCAGCGAATAAAAAATCAGGCAGAGGGATGTGGCCCCCGGCCTGATTTTTGGTTTTCGGCGTTATTTCATAAGCCCGTGCTGGAGAGATACCGGCGCTGTCTGCTGACGCACTGCCGGCACTCTTGTCATGACCGTTTTCCATACGGCGAGTATGACCGGCACCTGTACCGCGCACAGGATACACGCTTCTGTGATACGTGTAGGCAGCAGCCCGATGAACGCGTTTCCATATAGTATCGACAGCCAGTAAGTGTTCATGAGCAGCGTACACGTCACCTCGACCGTTACTGCGGCGGCTATCGTACGAGGGACCGTCATCTTCTTCTTGTAGAAGAACAGGCCGTATATGATGCCTACAGTGAACGCTGTGAGGGTGAAGCCGGGGAAGTAAGGCCCGGTAGGGAAGATAAGCATGCCCAGGACATCGCCTACGGCATAACCGACGCCGGCCCATATCGGACCGTACATGACGGCTGCCATCGCTACAGGCAGGAAACCGAATCCGATGCGGACGATCTGCAGGTTGATGGACAGGAACCTCGTGAGGATGATCTCAAGCGCGATGAGAAAAGCCATGATCACGAGCTGCTGGGTAAAAGAGTGTTTTTTCATAATCAAAAACTCCTTCCATATTAACAGTGATAGTTGATAACTACACTAAGAAGGAGTCTTACCTTTTTCAAACTTAATGTAGCAGTGGATGCAATACCGCAACGCGCACGGGCCTCAGCCTTTGCGCTTCGTCCATAAGCAACATCCCATCTTATGGCACTTGACGCGCGATATTTACTCTACTGGCTAAACTATAGCATTTTTGTGTATAGGCATCAATATGGATGTTGATTGTTTGTTGATGAAACATGTTCACTGTTATGATGACGGCTTTATCAAAGGTGTGATCAAATTAATTCAAAAAAGATAAAAAAAGGCCTTGCATTGATCTGGTCATTATGCTAATATATTCAATGTTGTGCCGCAAGGCCGTGAGCCTTGTGAAAGCATGCGGAGCCAATAAAAAAATTGAAAATAAACATTGACAAAGCACGCAGCATGATATAAAATAATAAAGCACTCTTCGTGAGTGCGACCTGGTTCGAAACACCGTGAAGGTGTTGAAAAACCAACAGAACCTTGAAAATTTCATAGTGTAG
>CALDNM010000032.1 GCA_937915045.1 uncultured Clostridia bacterium | reverse complement strand
TCAGGTTGTATCAGAATACTTCTCAAAGTGTAACATATGTGTTGACAGTTAAGAGGAAATAAGGGTTTAACATCAAAAAAACCTTGCAAATCCAGTGAATTCAATGTATAATTTTTATCGGTGTCCGTATTTGGACACCGATAAATAAATTCGCACACCGGGCCTGTCACAGTCGGTGCCGCGCAAGCGGTCTCTGTGATCAAAAAGCATCGGTGGAGGTATAAAACCAGGAGGAAAAAAACATGTCAGTAGTTTCAATGAAACAGTTATTGGAAGCAGGTGTCCATTTCGGACATCAGACAAGAAGATGGAACCCTAAAATGGCTCCGTACATCTTCACAGAGAGAAATGGGATCTATATCATCGATCTTCAGAAGACGGTGAAACTCATCGACAAGGCTTACGCTTTTATGAAGGAGGTCGGAGAGACGGGAAGACCTATCCTCTTTGTAGGAACTAAGAAGCAGGCTCAGGCAGCTATCGAAGACGAAGCAAAAAGATGCGGACAGTACTATGTCAATCAGAGATGGCTCGGCGGGATGCTTACAAACTATAAGACTATCTCAAAGAGAATAAAGAGACTCAACGATATCAATGCTATGGAAGAAGACGGCACATTCGAGAAGCTTTCCAAGAAGGAAGTACTCAGCATCCATCGTGAAGCTGAAAAGCTTGAGAAATTCCTCGGCGGCATCAAAGATATGCACGGAATGCCGGCTGCTATGTTCGTAGTCGATCCTAAGAAAGAGAGGATCGCGGTCAAGGAAGCTAAGATCCTGGGCATCCCTGTGATAGGCATCGTAGATACAAATTGCGATCCTGATGATGTCGACTTTGTCATCCCGGCAAATGATGACGCTATCAGAGCGGTCAAACTGATCTCAAGCACTATGGCAGACGCTATAGTAGAAGCGAATCAGGGCGAGGCTTATGATGAGGCTCCTGCCGCGGAAGCAGAGGGAGCTGAGGAAGCAGAAGCATCTGCCGAAAAACCAGCAGCAGAAGAGCAGGCGGAAGCATAAGGTATCTATAGTAGGAGGAAATGCAATATGGCTATTACAGCAAAACAGGTAAAAGAACTGCGTGAGATCACAGGAGCAGGCATGATGGACTGCAAAAAGGCTCTTGAAGAGGCTGACGCGAATATAGATAAGGCTATCGAAGTCCTCAGAGAAAAAGGACTTTCAAAGGTCAAGAAAAAGGAAGGCAGGATCGCTGCTGAAGGACTCGCGAAGTTCGCGATCGCTGAAGACGGAAAATCGGCTGCTGTCGTAGAAGTCAATTCAGAGACAGATTTCGTAGCTAAGAACCAGGAGTTCATCGACTTTGTAGAAGGACTCGCGAAGCTTGCTCTCGATAATGACGCTGCTGATATCGACGCGTTCAAGGCTCTGAGCTTTGACGGCGGTACTGTCAACGAAGCTCTCACACAGAAGATCTCAAAGATCGGTGAGAACATGAACATCAGAAGATTCCAGAAGCTCAGCGAGCCTGGAGTAGTATACGCGGGATATCTCCACAATATGGGAAAGATCGCGGTCATAGTTGGTATCAAGACTGATGCTTTGCTCGATGAGATCCAGACTGTTGGAAAAGATGTAGCTATGCAGGTAGCTTCTATGAAACCGGAATTCCTCGATGAAACGAAAGTCGATCAGGCTTATCTCGACCATGAGAAGGAAGTCCTCAAACAGGAAGTCCTGAACGAAGGCAAAAAGCCTGAGATGGTAGACAGGATCGTAGAAGGCAAGATCAAGAAAGAACTCAAGGAGGTCTGCCTCGTAGATCAGAAATTTGTCAAGGACAGCGATGTCACTGTTGAAGAGTATGTCGCGAATGCCGGCAAGGCGATCGGCAAGGACATGAAGATCGCTTCATATGTACGCTTCGAAGTTGGAGAAGGCGTAGAAAAGAAGGAAGAAGATTTCGCGGCTGAAGTCGCTGCGCAGCAGGCTGAAGCAGCTAAAAAATAATCTGATGATATGAAAAAAAATATCCCCCGAAACTCGAGATGAGTATCGGGGGATTTTGCATATATATAGTCTAACTTCTATCAGTCATCGTGGTCATTGTCATCATGATCGTTGTCGTTATACTCTTCATCATTATCATTATCATTGGTGTCTGTTGTCCACTTTGTTATTTCTCCTGTGGAAGCGTTTATCATGAATTCATATTCGTTATTGCTGAGTGTTGCTTCGCCTTCATAATACTTTACGCCGCGGTGTGTATCAAGCTCGATATCTGTGATGACAGCGCCCGGGATCTTTTTAAGTACGATGCTTTCAGCTTCACTTTCTGAGATCGGGTCTGTGCCCGCAGTCTCAGCGTCTTTAGTCCTTTTGCTGTAACGGTAGTCGTTGCTTATGATCTTGCCGCTTGAAGGATCGACATAAGCTGTTCCGTGGAACTTGCTGCCGCTGAACTCGACCCTGTACTCATAGAGACCGCTGTCTTTTTCGAGCACTGAGGAAATCTTTTTGATGCCGCTGAATTCTTTCTTCACCGCGGCTTCAGCTTCAGCCTTGGAGAGCTTTACTGTCGCGTTCCCGTTGCAGTTTTCACAGTCGCGTTCAACGCGTGTGACCTTTTTGGTCTTCTTACTGATAGTCACAGTATAATCTTCATTGTTTGTCTTGTCGTAATAGTCAAGCTCATATCTTCCTCTTTCACGATCCATTTCCTGGAATGTCGCCGTTGACGGGACATAAGCGGAAGCAATCTTTTTTAAGCTTTTGACTGTCGTCGCGTTGACCGCGGATGCTGACGCGACCGCTATCACTGCCGCCGCGACTGCGACTAAGGCTGTTATCATTATCTTCTTTTTATTATTTATCACTGCATTCTTTATATTCATTTCATTCTCCTTTCGCACACATGATGCCTCTGACCCTTAACCTTGAGGATATAATAATATACGAAGATTAAAAGGAAATGAATTTTTTCATTGAAAATTAATTTTATTCATATATCATTATTCATAACGGAGGGGCTGATATGAAGATACTTATAGTGGAAGACGAAAAAAGACTGTGCGGCACGATCGCGAAACATCTTAAAGATGAAGGCTACGCGACGGACAAATGTTATGATGGCGGAGAGGTAATGGATTATCTCGCCGGGACGGAATATGACGCCGTAGTGCTCGACGTGATGCTTCCGGGCATCGATGGATTTACGGTCCTGAAAGAAATGAGACAGAAGAAGATGACGGTCCCTGTTCTTATACTGACGGCAAAGAGCGATATAGAAGATAAGGTCAGGGGGCTCGATCTCGGTGCTGATGATTATCTTACGAAACCGTTTTCGCTCGACGAACTTTCAGCGAGGATCAGAGTCATGATCCGCAGGAACGGAGTGGAGCAGCTCGATAATACTCTCACGGCTGGTCCCCTTACACTGGACAGAGATAAAAAGATCGCGGTGAGAGAGGGACGAGAGATATCGCTCACAGCGAAAGAGTTCGCGATACTCGAATATCTGATGCATAATCGCGGCATAGTGCTGTCAAGAGATAAGATAGAACACCATGTATGGAATTACGACTATGCGGGAAGCAGCAATATCGTAGAAGTATATATAAGGAACATACGCGGAAAGATCGATGACGGGTTCGACGAAAAACTCATTACTACAATAAGAGGGATGGGGTATGTGATAAGATGAAAAATCTGTCGATAAAAAACAAGGTGACGATATATTACTCGGCGGTGCTTATTGCCGTCGCGGTGATCCTTGTCGCCGCATTTCTGATCACTATGGATTATCAGACAAAAACGACCACGAAGTCGAATTTGATAAAGACTGTCCAGAGTTCTTTTGAAGATATCGAACAGGAGCACGGGAAACTTGATATCGATGATGATCTGGATCTGTATAAAAAGGGAGTCGCGCTGTCAGTATACTCGAATAAGGGGAAACTTATCAGAGGATCTGTGCCCGGATCATTTCCTGAAAACGCGGCGCTCAAGAACGACAGCTGCCGTGAGATCACATCCGGCGGCGAGAAGTACATGGTTTACGATCTTTATACGAAGTATGGGAAGGGCATAGGCGGCGTTTGGGTACGCGGAGTATACAATATGGATACGTCAGTAATGGCAGGCAGATCGATAATGATCTTTATGCTGATGATACTGCCGGTGATCATTCTGCTCGCGATACTGTTCGGACGGCGTATAACGAAAAAATCGTTCCAGCCTATTGCGGAGATAACCTCGGCAGCGGATGATATAAGCGGGGAGAATGACTTCGCGAAACGTTTGCCTCTTGGTGAAAGCAGAGATGAGCTTTATTACCTGACGGTCACGCTGAATCAGATGATGGACAGGCTTGAAAAAGCGTTCGATTCAGAGAAGCAGTTTTCATCCGATGTTTCGCACGAGCTCAGGACACCGGTATCGGTAGTTCTCGCTGAATGCGAATATATCCTTGAGGAAAACCGTTCACAGGAGCAGTATAAAGAATCTATTGAGAGCATAAAGAAGCAGTGCGTAAGGACGATGTCGCTGATACAGCAGCTCCTTCAGCTCAGCAGGAGCATGGATAAGGGAGCGGCACTGGAAAAAGAAGAGTTCGATCTTTCTTCGCTTTGCGTAAGCGTCATAGATGAATTATCATATGTCGCCGATGAAAAAAACGTGAAACTAGAAGGAGAGATAGATAAGGGCATCATATACAACGGTGATCAGACGATGATGATGAGACTTCTTGTCAATCTGATAACGAATGGGATAAAGTACAGTCAGAATGGCGCGGCCGGAGGATCTTATGTAAAGTTGTCTCTCGGCGCGGGCGCTTCGGGCTCCGGGCCTGTCATAATAGTTGAAGATAACGGCATAGGTATCAAGGCGGATGATATCCCGGGTATTTTTGACCGTTTCTACAAGGCCGACAGATCGCGCACCGAAGACGGGAACAGTTTCGGACTGGGACTTTCTATGGCGAAGTGGATAACTGAAGCGCATGGCGGTGAGATCACAGCAGAAAGCACGCCGGGGGAAGGAAGCAGATTCACAGTCAGATTATGATGACATAATTGTTATACTTTTTCAAAAGCAAATCAGATGACAATTATATTGTGCTATGATACTATCGATTTATAGGAGTTCAAATAGGAGTGAGGGGACTTGCTCCTATTTTTTATGAATAATGATATGTGTTTGAAAGGATGAGATCCAATGAAAAAAGCTAAGAAAGTCATGCTCGCGGCGCTTCTGTCAGCAGCAATGGTGTTTACGATCGTTCCTGCCGGAGCAGTGAACGCGGCATCTGTACAGAGACCGGGGAAAGTCACCGTGACAACAGTGACAAAGAGCTGTTCGTCGGTGAAAGTCAGCTGGACAAAAGCAAAGAAAGCAAAAGGTTACTTGCTGTACCGCAGGACGGGCACTTCCGGGAAATACAAAAAGATAAAACAAACGGCAAAGCGTTCATATACGAACAGCGGGCTCAAAAAGAATACCACGTATTACTATAAAGTGAGAGCGTATAGAAATTTGAACGGCAAGAAAGTCTATGGAAGATATTCTTACGCGAAAAAAGCGATCGCGGGAGCTGAAAAAGTCTCGGGACTTTCCGTGATCACGGGAGGCACTCACGGATATCTCGTCCAGAAATGGAATGAGAGGGATCAGTTCAAAGGTTATGAAATATACAGGGCGGAGTCAGAGAACGGCCCGTTCACTCTGATCAAGACTGTCGGGAATTCAAAAGATGATTATCTCATAATCAATAAAGACAATACTGTCACAGGGAATATGACTTACTGGTATAAAGTCAGAGGTTATAGGGTAACAGGCGGCAAGACGTATTATGGCGCGTGGTCGGCGGTGAAAAGCGGGACGGCGAAAAATGGTGTTGGTGAAGCGAAAGCTTCTGTCACGCCGGGTGCCAAAGACGCGGACGGTCAGATCACGGGATTCACGGTGACGCTGAGCGCGAGCAAATATAACTACTCGCTCTCGATGATACCATCGAACACGATCGCGCAGAGAACGATAAATGAGGAACTTGAAAAAGGACCGGTGAATGTTTTCTACTTTGATAAGCTCTGGGGAAAGACATCGCATATGACCATAGAGAGTTATTCGGTAAATGGCGGCGCGGCCCAGACTTATGACGGGAGCATGTCGATCGAGCCGGGAGATACGGTGACGGTCACGATGAAAGCAAAAGCACCGCGCACTGAGGCGGACGCGCCATTCGATTACAATGAAGACGGGCTCATTGTCGTACCGTGCAAGTACAATAATAATCCTACATACATGGTACTGAGTCTCAAGGATAATAAATGTACAGGGTACGCTGTGGATTTCACGCAGTACTATAAGATCCTGAACGAACTTCTCGAAGATTTATAAAAAACCACAGCTAAGATCATATAAAGGCTCTTTCGTTTTTTTTAACGAAAGAGTTTTTTTCAGTTTCATTTCATATTCGTACGATAAAATGCAGACTATGAAAGAGATGATGAAGATATTCAGTGCTCTTGGCACTGTAAACAGGATAACGCTTCCGCTTTCAGGAAGCGCGGACAAAGAACGAGTATCCGTTCTGCTCGATGATATCGAAGATATGGTCGAAAGCATGGATGACAGGATGTCGGTCTTTAAATCGGACAGTGAGATCTCAGCCGTGAACGCGGCTTCGGGAGAAAACACTGTGCCGGTGAGTTCGGATACGTTTGAAATAGTGAAGGCGGCACGTCATTACAGTGAGATCACGGGCGGGGCGTTCGATATAACTACGCGTCCTCTGTCACAGCTTTGGGGGATAGGAAAGAAAGGCGCATTCATCCCCGGCAGGCGTGAAATAAAAAGCGCCCGTTCGCTTGTGGGATATAAAGGTATCATCACAAAGATCACAGATGAGTCTCAGTATGAGATAGGGCTGTCAAAAAAAGGACAGCAGATAGACCTGGGCTCGATAGCAAAAGGAGCGGCGGCTGACAGAGCTGCCGGAATGCTGAGAGAAGAAGGACTGACAGATGCCATTATAGATTTCGGAGGAACGGTGGTAGTGCTGGACGTGGAACATAAAGTGGGGATATGCGATCCGGCGGGAAGATCCGCGGGACCTGTATGGACACTGAAAACGGCAGGCAAAGCTGTTGTGACATCCGGTTCTTACGAAAAGTCTTTTATGAAGAATGGTGTGCTTTATCACCATATAATCGATCCACGTACAGGGATGCCTGCACGTAACGATATCGCGGGGGTGACACTTACAGGCGGCAGCGCGCTTGAACTGGACGCGCTTTCTACGGCGGTATTTATCGAAGGAATAGAAAAAGGGTATGAACTTATGCGGGCAAACGGGACAGAAGGTCTCTTCATTCTCAGGAATGGAAATATGTTTGCGACTAAGGGGGTAAAAAATGGGGAAATCATATAGTGTGGTAAATATAATAAGGCGCGTTGTACAGCTCGTGTCATTTATACTCATACCGGGGCTTTTTGCCTCATCGTTCGCGGCAGTCGGGACGCTTGTAAAAGCTATCCCGGCAGGCAGCAGTTCGGGGATCACGCGAGCGCTTATACTGCTGGCAGCGACAGTGCCGGCGACGATACTGCTCGGAAGGTTTTTCTGCGGATTTTTCTGCAGCTTCGGCGCGATGCAGGATCTGATGTGGTCCATTTCCGGCAAAACATTCGGACACAGGATAAAGGTAAGTGAAAACGCGGACCGTGTGCTGAAATATTTCAAGTACGTGTTCCTGGTATTCATTATAGTGTTCGTATGGCTGCTCGGCGTCGTGACGATAGACAGCGGATGGGATCCGTGGGCGGTATTCGGTATGTATTTCACAGTGACCAAGTTCACAAGCATAACGGATTTTTCGGGGCTCATCTCGATAGGCGGAGCGCTGCTCCTTGTGATTATCATCGGCTCGCTTTTCTTTGAAAGATTTTTCTGCAGATATATCTGTCCGATGGGGGCGATATACGCGATCGTTTCCAAGGTGAGACCTTTCAAAATAAAGAAAAACAGAGAAGGCTGCGGAGCGTGCAGGATATGCACAAACAACTGCACCATGGGCATACCGCTCTATCAGACGGATAAAGTGTCTTCCGGAGAATGTATCGACTGCTTCAAATGCGCGGACGCGTGTCCGAGAGCGAATGTGAAAGCGGACCCGAAACCGGCAGCGGCTGCCGCGATATCTGTGATAGCGATATCGGGCCTGTATTTCGCGGGAAATACTGCCTCGACTGTTCTTGCGGATCAGGGAAGCGGCGTATCTTCCAGCCAGTCATCGTCTTCTTCTGAAACGAAAAAAGGCAAGTATACTGACGGGACTCATACAGGATCAGGTACAGGATATCGCGGTACGACTGAGGTCAGCGTCAAAGTATCGAATGGTTATATCAAATCGATAGATATAGTTTCTTACAGCGACGATCAGGAATATTTCGATGAAGCGAAAAACACAGTCATTTCTGAGATAATTAATAAACAGTCGACAGATGTTTCCGCAGTGTCAGGCGCTACATACAGCAGCAACGGCATAATGGAAGCTGTCGCTGACGCTCTCGGTGTGAGCTCGAGTTCGTCTTCTTCATCATCTTCTTCGGGACAGGATAATGAGTCAGCGGCTCCCGGCGCGCAGCATCAGCACGGGCATGACTATGAAGATGATGACGAATATGATGACGACTGATCTTCCTTCGGTATGGAATCTCATCCTCTGATGTAATATAATGATAGAGTAATATATCATTATTTATGTGAGATCGGAGAGGCCGGGATGATACTTATAGCGTGTATAGATGACGGCGGCGGGATGATGTTCAACGGCAGGCGGCAGAGCAGAGACAGCGTTCTGACGAAGCACATCATCGGGATCACCGCCGGGAAAAAACTCTGGATGGATAAGTATTCAGAGAAAATTTTCGTATCGGAAAAACCGGGGAATCTCATGATTTCACCGGATCCTTTAACTGAAGCGGGAAAGGGCGACTATTGCTTTACGGAGGATATACAGCCTGGAGCATATGAAGACCGGATAGAGATGATAATGCTCTACAGATGGAACAGAGCATATCCGTCTGATCTTCTTTTTGATATACCGCTTGAAGAGCATGGATGGAAAGTAAGCGCCGCGCGCGATTTCGCCGGCACATCTCACGATAAAATAACAGAGGAAGTATATATGAGATGAAAAAACCGGGGATGAGGAAATGGAATAAATTTTTCGCAGTAATGAGTTTGGCGCTCATTCTCGCGCTGACCGGCTGCGGTATGTCAGGCACTTCGGGCAGCAGCTCTTCTGTGCCTTCTTCGACTTCGTCAGCCGCGGAGGAGAGCAGTCAGGAAACATCAGGACCTGCCGTGAAAACAGAGAAGGCAGTCTCTCTTGGAAAGATACCGAAGTTTTCGGGCAAAGCGTATGTGAACATAAAACACGGCAAGCCCGACTTCAAAAAATCTGAACTCAAGAAAAAATCATATGAACATTACAGCGATCTCGACAGCTTGGGAAGGTGCGGCACAGCAAAAGCGTGTATAGGGAAAAATCTTATGCCTGACGGAGAACGCGGGAGTATAGGGAGCGTCAGGCCTACAGGATGGCACCTTATCAAATATGATTTCGTCAGCGGAAAATATCTGTATAACAGATGTCACTTGATCGGATATCAGCTCACGGGCGAGAACGCGAACGCTAGGAATCTGATCACAGGTACAAGGTTCCTCAACATAGAGGGTATGCTGCCATTCGAGAATATGACGGCGGATTACATAAAAGAAACAGGGAACCATGTACTGTATAAGGTCACGCCGATATACAAGAAAAACAATCTAGTGGCTTCAGGCGTCCACATGGAAGCGGAATCTGTCGAAGATAAAGGCGATGGTATATCTTTCAATATCTATGCCTATAACAACCAGCCCGGAGTGAAGATCGATTACGCGACGGGAGAAAGCCGCGCGACAGGGAAGAACAGTTCGTCGACTTCTGATAACAGCGCGTCAGGAGGATCTTCCGCGAATGTCGCTTCCAAAGGGACATATGTTATCTGCATCACAACTGGTAAATTCCACAGGCCATCATGTCCGAGTGTAAAGCAGATAAAGGCATCTAATAAAAAGATATATAAGGGGAAGCGGAAAGTATTGATAAACGACGGATATGTGCCGTGCAAAAGATGCTGCCCGTGAGATATATGATATAATAGAGCGAAAACTCACTTTTTGATATGCTGAAATGGAGAAGATCATGAGCGTAAATTTATCAGCGAGAGAAGAAGAAAATCTGACAAGATCAAAGAAAATCAGACAGAACATCACAAAAGACAATATGAGGATGGCAGTCAGGGTGGCTGCGGGCATCATACTGTCGGTAGTGCTTGCTCAGCTGATAGGGCTGGCATTTGCGGCGTCTACGTGTATCGTTACGCTGCTTGGCATCCAGGCTACGAAGAGAGAAACTCTTCAGACGGCCGGCATGAGGATAGTGTCGATCGCGTATACGATGGTCATCGCTGTAGCTATAGATAAGATAATGGGTGTAAATATCAATTCTTTCATGGTGGCTGTAGTAATCCTTACATTTCTCACATATGTGATCGGCTGGAACGGTACACTTTCTATCAATGTCGTCGTACTGGTCCACATGTTCATACAGGAAACGGCTTTCACGGGAGGACTCATACTCAATGAAGTCATTCGTGTCATGCTTGGCCTTATCATAGCGCTGGCTATAAACTGGAGACTTCCGACTAAAGAAAATGAGTTCCTTGATGATATGTCAAAGATAGAAAAAACTATGGAAGGCATAATGAACAAATTCGCGAATATAATGCGCGGTACAGAAAAGCTGACGGAAGAACTCGGGCAGCATCTGAAGGATCTCGAGGAGACTCTGAGAAGCGGTATGGATAACGCGTACACTTTCTCGAACAACGATCTTTCTCATCACGCGAAATATTACATGCACTATATATCTCTTAGAGAAACAGAGGCACTCATATTATATAAAGTGTACTTGTATATACAAAAACTCAGCAGCATTGATATAAAAGCCGAGAAAATGGCGGACTATATGGACGCGATCGGGCACAGTATAGCCATGGAACATCCTATGGATGATACGCGTGACAAACTCAAAGCGGTCACGGATTCTCTTGATTCCGCGCCTCTTCCGACGAACAGGAGCGATCTCAACGATATAGCCATGCTGTACTTCATCAAAGGGAGCCTGGAGGAAATGATGCAGGCAAAGGATGATTTCATCAATGAACTTACTGCAGCGGAGATCGAGAGATACTGGAGAGAAGAGCACCATCACTGATAAAATAATCGTTGATCGTTACAGGGGAAATAGAAGGGACGGCTGGCTGTATGCGTTGTATAATGTACCGTTTGGATATAAGGGATGTCGTGAACAAAGCTCTTGGTGAGGACTGTGACATAGCGCAGGTCGATACACTTCAGGAAATGCTGTTCGAAACCGGGCGTGACCCTGTCGCGCTCATTTGCTGGAACGCAGACATGGAGGATGACGCTGACAGCAGTCCGTTTTTCGATGAAGATCTGAGAAAAAGCGCGTTATTTTCAAATGCCGCAAATATCATATTCAGTAAAAATGAAACCGGAGAAATGAAATATCGCGTTGGAGGATGCGATGCGTATATTTTGATGTCGGTGGATAAGGCTCTTATGGCTGTGCGAGTCAGGATGGCGGTGAAACGGCGGGGAGAAATGCTTGAGGCCGCGCTTCAGAAGAGAGATATATTTGAGGAAAAAAGTAAGCTTCTAAGAAAGGTACTGCGTGATGAAGAGGAAGCTGAAGCCGCGAAATACGAACTTGAGAAGACTAAAATGGAGCTTGAAGAGACACAGAAGCTGATGCAGCACGCGATCAAGGATTCGGGGATGCTGTACTTCGAATACTATCCTGAAGAGAGAATGGCGATGGAATACAACTGTGTAGAAGCTTTTGAAATAGATGAGATATTGTATGATTATCCGGACAGCTGGTTTAAAAAGAATATCACTCATCCGGATGATCTGGAAGTACTGAAAGAGACATATCGCAGGATAGATGAAGGCGCGGGAGAAGCGGAATGTGAGATACGAAATCTTCGCAGAAATGGCATCTATGTATGGGAGAGAGTGACCATGAGGTCGGTGTATGACAGAAACGGCAGCAGGATCAAAGTCTCATGCACAGGGCTCGATATCACAGCGGCAAAAGAAGCCGCGGCTGAGTATCGCGGGCAGATCGAACGCGTGGCCGGAAAAGAAGGAAAGATCATAGGAAGATATGTGGCGGATCTGACAACAGGCGCATGCGAGATCATAAGTGATGAGTACATCGAAACAGAGAATGTCAGTTACAGGCGGACGATAAATGAAGTGCTGTCGATGGGAGACTCGTTTATAAGATCTTCTCAGGAGCGTGATGAACACCACAGGATCTTTTCACGTGAAAATATGCTGAAAGCGTACCATGACGGGGAGAGGACCCTGACTCACATGTATGTGGCCAGGATGAGAGACAATACGATACTCTGGGTAGAAACAGACGCGTATATGATGAGGGACCCTGGAGACGGGGACATAAAGGCTCAGATAATCAAGTATGATATCTCGGATCCATATATGCGCGATCGTGTGATAAGACGTATAGCCGATCAGGATTATGAATGGCTCGGCCTGATCAATCCAGTAAAGGGAACAACGTGGAGGCTCACAGGACACAATGCGCTGCATCCGGGGACTCCGCCTAAGGAATATGATTACCCGAAAGTGCAGCAGCTGACGATAGAGAACGCGATGGACAGATCGACAAATGAAGAAAAAGAGCAATATATAAAAGCTACATCAATAGAGCATATAAAACGAGAACTCGATTTCCATGGCGTATATGAAGTCTTTCTCAAAGAAAAAATTAAAGGGCAGGGAAAGAGATATAAGAAGATAACATACTCGTATGCCGATGAAAGAAATTATCTGATCGCGGTCAAGCAGGTCGATATAACAGATGTATACGACCGGGAAAAGAAGGGCAGAGAAGAACTAAGGAAAGCACTTGATATCGCCGAAGAAGCGTCTGAAACCAGGAACCTTTTTCTGGCAAATATCAGCCACGATATGAGGACGCCGCTGAACGGTGTCATGGGGTTCGCGGATCTCGCGCTGGATCGCGATGACCTTCCGGAGGATGTTGAGAATGATCTGAAGAAAATCAAGGAATCCGGAGAACTCCTTCTGCGCCTTGTGAATGATACGCTCGATCTCAGCAGGCTCACGAGCCCAAGGATGGCGCTCACTGAAACCGATATCGACTTTGAAAAAACGATCGATGATATCGCTGATACGATGCGGCCCGGCATGAATGAAAAGAATATTACTTTCAGGGTCGAAAAAGACGCCGGGTTCGGTATGGTCAGAGCGGATAGCTATCGCGTCTCACAGATGATCTTAAACCTTCTTTCGAACGCTCAGAAATTCACACCCGCGGGCGGACATATCGAACTGATCATTGAAAAGAAAGGACATGTGATAAACGATATAAACTGCGGTATAATTGTCCGCGACAGCGGGGCCGGGATGAGTGAGGATTTTATACCGAAAGCGTTTGATGTGTTTTCACAGGAGCATGTACACGGAGACGACCGCAAAGGCGGGACGGGACTCGGGCTATCCGTAGTGAAACAGATAGTTACGCTTATGAGGGGCAGGATACAGATAAACAGCGATAAGGGGATCGGTACTGAAGTCAGGATCGATCTGCCGCTCACGCAGGTCGAAGCAGTAAAGGGCAAGGTGCCTGAGACAGTCAAAAACGAAGAACGTCTTAGCGGGAAAAAGGTATTGCTTTGTGAGGACCATCCTGTGAACACACAGCTCGCTAAGCTTATGCTGTCGGCTGTCGGGATAGAGACTACGGCTGTAGCGGACGGGAGCCTTGGAGTTTCCATTTTCTCCAGATCAAGGGCAGGAGAGTATGACGCGATACTTATGGATATATCCATGCCTGTTATGGACGGACTGACAGCGACTAGAAAGATCAGATCGCTGGACAGAAAAGACGCGATCACTGTACCTATAATAGCTATGACAGCGAATGCGTATGATGAGGATGTGAAAAAATCAAAAAGGGCAGGGATGGACGCTCACATTTCAAAACCGGTCGATCGCGGCACTCTATATCGCACACTTATTGAACTTATAGAAAGATAAGAAAAATGCTTTATTTTTCTGTGCCATTTTTATTGCGAAAATCGATATATTGCGGTATGATAATTAAACATGTACAATATATCGTTGTTTGAGGAGGAAATAAGAGATGACTATAAAAGAATGGCTGGGAGAAGAGAATCAGCTTGGAATAGATATTTGGAACAGAAAATACAGAGATGGTGACGAGAATTTCGATCAGTGGATCGAGCGTGTAAGCGGCGGAAATGAAGAGGTCGGGCGCCTTATACGAGAGAAGAAATTCCTCTTCGGCGGAAGGATACTGTCGAACAGAGCTCTCGAATATGAGGGCAGAAAAGTCACTCTCTCCAACTGCTATGTAGTAGATCCTCCTGAGGACAACATCGAAAGCATATTCGAATGCGCGAAAAAACTCGCCAGGACATATAGTTATGGCGGCGGATGCGGGGTGGATATCTCCGGCCTGTCACCGAGAGGAGCGAAAATCAACAACGCGGCGAAAGAAACCAGCGGTGCGGTGTCATTTATGCAGCTCTATTCGATGGTCACTGAGCTTATCGGGCAGAACGGCAGAAGAGGCGCTCTGATGATCTCAATAGACTGTTCACACCCGGATCTGGAAGAATTCATCGATCTTAAAACAGATCTGAATAAGGTCACCAAGGCAAATATATCTATCCGCCTTTCGAATGAGTTCATGGACGCTGTCAGAAAAGGCGACATGTTCCGTCTGCATTACACTAGAAAGACGACAGGAGAAGAGATATCGACAATGGTCGACGCGAGGACTCTCTTCCATCATATAGCTGAAGTGAACTGGGATTACGCTGAGCCGGGCGCTTTGTTCTGGGACCGTGTCATGGACTGGAACCTTCTCAGCAATACAAAGGGTTTCTCATACGCCGGAGTTAATCCATGCGCGGAAGAGCCGCTTCCTGCAGGCGGATCATGCCTGCTGGGCAGCATGAACCTCTCGGAATTCGTCATCGATCCATTTACGGACAACGCGAAATTCGATTTTGAAGGATTCAAGGAAGCCGTGGCGACATGCGTGCGAGGACTCAATGAAGTCCTGGAGGAGGGACTCCCTCTGCATCCGCTTCCGGAGCAGAGAGAAAGCGTTTCCGACTGGAGACAGATCGGCCTCGGGATAATGGGCCTCGCGGACATGCTGATCAAGCTGGGGGAGACATACGGCGGACAGGATGCTGTGGACATTTGTGACAGGATCGGATTCAGCATGATAGATACCGCGATAGCGACATCCGCGCTGATCGCGAAGGACAAGGGCACATATCCTAAATATGTGGGAGAAGAGGTCATGTCGACACCGTTCTTCGAACTCAATACGACAGAGCCTACCAAGGAACTGGTAAGAAAATACGGACTCAGGAACTCTCAGATAATGACGATAGCTCCGACCGGTACGATATCGACGATGCTCGGTATTTCCGGAGGGATCGAACCTGTCTTCGCGAATTACTACGAACGCAAGACCGAATCACTGCATGGCACTGACGTATATTACAAAGTTTATACGACTATAGTTGAAAAATACATGAAGGCGCACAATATGAAATCGGACGAGGAACTGCCTGACTTCTTCGTGACATCTTCGAATCTGAATTACCATCAGAGAGTGGATATGCAGTCTGTATGGCAGCAGCATGTCGACGCGTCTATAAGTTCGACTGTGAACGTGGACAGTCACTTCACTGTCGAAGAGACTGAGAACATGTATGAGTACGCTTACGAGAAGGGCCTCAAGGGCATCACGATGTTCAGAGACGGCTGCAAACGAGTCGGGATACTGACGACTGACGATACGAAGCCGGTCGCTGCCGGTGACGGGCTCGACAGAGGACAGATCGTGCTTGTCACAGACGATGTCATAGGAAAGAAGAGAAAACTCATAACAGGCTGCGGCAGTCTGCACTGTATCGCGCTGTTCGATCCAAATACAGGCGCGCTTCTTGAAACATATCTGTCCAAAGGCTCGACAGGAGGATGCAATCAGTTCATGGTAGGACTTTCGCGTATGATATCCATATGCGCAAGAGGCGGTATAGATATCTATACTATAATAGATCAGCTCAATTCGTGCGGCTCATGCCCGTCATACACGGTCAGAAGAGCGACAAAGAAGGATACGAGCAAGGGCGCCTGCTGCCCGATGGCTGTCGGATACGCGCTGCTCGATATGTATAATGAGCTCCAGGTCGAACTTGGCCTGAAGGACGGAGAAGCCGCTAAAAAGGCTGCCGCTAAGGCAAAGAAGAAAGCGCAAAAGCCGAAAGCTGTCACGAATGTCGGAGCCGACAAGACTGTCTGCCCTGAATGCGGTGAACCACTGGTGTTCGAAGGCGGATGCAATGTCTGCAAGAGCTGCGGATGGAGCAAGTGTTATTAAAGTGCGCAGGGGAGTCAAAATGAAATTCAGCAAGTATTTCGATCATACACTTTTAAAAGCTGACGCGACTGAAGCGGACATCAAAAAGCTGTGCGAAGAAGCAATAAAATATGACTTCGCGTCGGTGTGCGTGAACTCGTGCTACGCGGCATACGCCTCTGATATTCTTGGAGAGAACGACGTCAGCGTCTGCTGCGTAGTAGGATTCCCTCTGGGAGCAATGAGTACAGACGCCAAGGCTTTCGAGGCGGATAACGCATGTGAGAACGGAGCGAGCGAGATCGATATGGTGATAAATATCGGCGCGCTCAAAGATGGGCGCGATGAAGATGTGCAGGATGATATCTGCGCGGTCGCAGGTATCGTCTACGAGCATGACGCGATCCTGAAAGTCATCATCGAGGCATGTCTGCTCACTGACGCTGAGAAGGAAAAAGCGTGTGTCCTCGCGATAGACGCGGGAGCGGACTTCGTGAAGACATCTACAGGATTTTCAAGCGGAGGCGCGACGGAAAAAGATGTGAGGCTGATGAAGGCCGCTGTCGGAGACGACGCGGAAGTCAAAGCAGCGGGCGGCATACGTGATCTTGAAACAGCGAAAAAAATGATCGACGCGGGAGCGTCAAGGCTCGGCACCAGCGCGACAGTGAAGATCATGGAAGAATATGAAGAGACAAAATAGCGAGGCGCGGTAATGGCATTTTTCGGAAGGCATAAAAAAAGCGAAGGTGGTCTGATCGTCCGCAAACCGGGGACAGCTGAGATCATGACAGAAGACCGCCCGTCAAAATATACGAGGCGAGAGAGGAAGATACTGATCCATCAGATCGAAGTGACGCAGGAGCGCGAACGCGAGCTTTTCGCGGCTAAACTCAAGGATCCCGACGAAGGGCTCAATGCTAAAGTACGCGAAAAAGCGCCGAAGAAGATAATGGATAAAGTCCAGATGGCTCTCGAAAAGGGGTTTGTGCTGATATTCACCAAGGGGACTCCCGCGATAGAAAAGATCGGCGGCCTTAAAAAGAAGAAAATCAAAGCCGAAATCAATTTGGAATCATTCGATAAAGGCATCAGTCTCGGCGCGATAGGC
>CALDNM010000031.1 GCA_937915045.1 uncultured Clostridia bacterium | reverse complement strand
AGATAGCCATAAATAAGCACAGCGCCCGTCTTTCATTTGGTTCGGGGGCAAGAAAGGAAAGAAAGAAAATGGCAAGCAAAGGAAAATTCTACATTTCGACACCTATTTATTATCCGAGCGACAACCTGCACATCGGACACACTTACTGTACAGTAATGGCGGACGCGATGGCGCGTTTCAAAAGAGCGCAGGGCTATGACGTCAGGTTCCAGACAGGGACTGACGAGCACGGACAGAAAATACAGAAGATCGCGCTGGAAAACGGCGTGACCCCGATAGAATACGTAGACAAGATCGTCGGCGGAGTCAAGAAGCTCTGGGACACGATGGAGATCTCATACGATGACTTCGTCAGGACCACAGAGCCGAGACACATGAAGCGCGTACAGGACATATTCATGAAAATGTACGAAGCGGGCGACATATATAAAGGAAGATATGAAGGACTTTACTGCACACCGTGCGAATCGTTCTGGACAGAAAACCAGCTCGTCGACGGATGCTGCCCTGACTGCGGCAGACCTGTAGAGAAAGCGAGTGAAGAGGCTTACTTCTTCAAACTTTCTAAGTACGCTCCGGCGCTCCTGAAGAACTTCAAGGAGAACCCGGACTTCCTGCAGCCTGAAGCGAGAAGAAATGAAATGATCGCGTTCATCGAGCAGGGACTGGATGACCTGTGCATCTCGAGGACATCTTTCGACTGGGGCATCCCGGTGCCGATCGACCCGAAACACGTCATCTACGTATGGCTCGACGCGCTCACAAACTACGTGACCACGCTCGGATTCCCGGACGACGACTGCCCGGAATACGACAAGTGGTGGCCTGCTGACTATCACCTCGTAGGAAAAGAGATCGTGAGATTCCATTCGATCATCTGGCCGGCGATGCTGATGTCGCTCAAACAGCCGCTTCCGAAGCACGTCCTCGGACACGGATGGCTGCTTATAGACGGCGGCAAAATGAGCAAGTCAAAAGGCAACATCGTGGATCCGGTGATGCTCATCAATCGTTACGGCGTCGACGCTCTCAAATATTTCCTCCTGCGTGAATATACATTCGGTCAGGACGGAGTGTTCACGAATGAAGTAATGGTCAAGAGACTCAATTACGACCTCGCGAATGACCTCGGGAACCTTGTTTCCCGTACGGTCTCGATGATAGAGAAATACTGCGGCGGTGTGATCCCTAAGGCGGGAAAGGGCACCGAGCACGATGAGGATCTGAAAGAGATCTCGACAGGAGCGGTCAAAAAGATCGACGCGGCGATGGACGACTTCAAGTTCAATGTCGCGCTCGAAGAGCTTTGGGTCGTCATCAGACGCGCGAACAAGTACATCGACGAAACAGCGCCGTGGGTCCTCGCGAAGGATGAAGCGAACAAAGAAGTCCTCGATACAGTGCTCCATAATTTAGCGGAGACGATGAGGATAGTATCGATACTGCTCTTCCCGTTCATGCACAACACGGCGGACAAGATCAAGACGCAGTTCGGTATCATAGATGAAAAATATACCTGGGAAGACACAGAGAAGTGGGATATGCTCGGCGGCGAAAAAGTCAAGAAGGGCGACCCGATCTTCCCGAGACTGGACATAGACAAAGAACTCGCGGAGCTCGAAGCCATCGGAGCTGAGCAGAGAAAGAAAGCTCAGGAAAAACTGAAGGCGCAGGAAGAAGCGGGCAAGAAGCTTGAAGCGGAAAAAAATGGAGCGCTAAAGCTCAAAGACGAAATAGAATACGACGATTTCGACAAGCTCGATCTCAGAGTTGGTACGATACTTGAATGCAAAAAGCATCCTGACGCGGACCATCTGCTCGTCTTCCAGGTTAAGATGGGGACAGAGACGAGGCAGATCATTTCCGGAGTAGCGGAATGGTACAAGCCGGAAGACTGTATAGGCCAGAAGGTAGTCGTAGTCGCGAACCTGAAGCCAAGAAAATTAAGAGGCCTGGAGTCGAAGGGCATGCTGCTCTTCGCGGACAACGAAGTGGACGGCAAGATGAAGTGCGAATTCGTCGAGACTGCCGCCGACGACGGGAACCCGGTCACATGATCAAGGAGAGATAATAATGCTATTTGATGCTCACGAGCATTTGAATTACGAAGGATATACTGAAGCGGAAAGAGAAGCGGTGATACAGGGAGTCATCGACGACCCGGAGATGGCGTACGTCATCGACGCGGGCTCGGATCTCTCTGACTCTATGCTGGCCGCGGACCACGCGGCGAAATACGACTGGTGCTACGCGACGGCGGGATGCCATCCGCACGAAGTCAAGGACATGGATGAACTGCAGCTCTCGATGCTGAAGACGATAGCGAAAAAAGATAAAGTGAAAGCGGTCGGAGAGATCGGACTGGATTATCATTACGATCTGTCGCCGAGAGACGATCAGAGAGAATGGTTCAGAGTGCAGATACGTATGGCGAACGAGCTGAAGATGCCGATCGTCATACATTGCCGCGAAGCGGATCAGGAGTGCATGGATATACTCAAGGAAGAACAGGCTTTCAGCGAAGAACGCAAGAGCTGGTTCCCGAAGAGAAAGACGGCGCCCGGATTCGAAAAAGCGGACGGGGACGCTCGCGTCCTCATCCATTGCTTCTCGGGGAGCGCCGAGATGGCCGAGCAGTATGTGAAGCTCGGCGCGACGATCTCGATATGCGGTCCGGTCACGTTCAAGAACAACAGGAAGACGGTCGAGGTGGTCGAAAAGATCCCGGCTGAGTTCCTGACAGTGGAGACCGATTCGCCGTATCTTGCTCCGGAGCCTAAGAGGGGCGGACGGAACAAGCCGAATTATGTAGCGTATACCGCGAGGCGCGTAGCCGTCATCAAAAAGATGGAGTACGAGGATCTCTGCGATATCACACTTGAAAACGCTAAGATATTTTACGGGATAGAAGATCAGTGATGAGAGATAAAATCACACAAACTGTATATGATACGATCCGGGAACACGGATCGGTGAAAAAGGGCGAGCACATTGTTCTGGGCCTCTCCGGAGGTCCGGACTCGGTGTGCCTTTTTGATGTGCTCTGCGGGCTCGCGGGAGAGATCGGGTTTACGATAGAGGCGGTCCATGTGAACCATAAGCTGAGGCCGGGGGACGCCGAAAAGGATCAGGCCTTTGTGGAAAGGGTCTGCGCGGCGCGCGGGGTCAGGTGCTCTGTGATCACGGAAGACTGCGCGGCGCGCGCGGAAGAGTGGGGCCTGACATCGGAAGAAGCCGGAAGGAAGATACGTTACGGCGCGTTCGATGACGCGGCGAAAGCTTCCGGGAACAGGAACGCGAAGATCTGCGTCGCTCAGAACATGAACGACCAGGCGGAAACACTGCTCTTCAGGATCCTGCGCGGGACCGGTACAGACGGGCTCGCCGGCATGGACTATTCGAGGAAGAGCCCGGCCGGGTTCGACGTGATCCGCCCGCTGCTCGACTGCGAACGGAAGGACATCGAGCGTTACTGCGAGGAAAGAGAACTTCACCCGCGCATCGACAAAACGAATCTCGAACCGCTCTACACGAGGAACAAGATCAGGCTCGGGCTGATACCGTATATAAAGGAAAATTTCAACGAGAATATAATAGAGACGCTTTCGCGGCTCGCGCTCAACGCGCAGGAGGACCGCGATTTTCTCGCGGCTGAAGCGGAAAAAGTTTACGCGGCTGCTTTGAAAGATGAAAAAGCGGGTAATATAGATTTCGACAGGCATCTCATGAAGGAGACGGGACCGGCGATGAGGCACAGAGTGATCATCATGGCGCTCGGAAAACTCGGGCTCTGTCAGGACATCACGAGGACGCATCTTCTCGCGGCGGACGATATCATCTGCGGCAGTAATGCTTCGGCTGTGGCGGAATTTCACGGCGGATATTCGGTGATGGTGTCATATGATACTGTCGCGGTAACGGCAGAAGGCGGCGGGGAAGCCCGGGAGACAGGCGCCCGGATATCCGTGAGAGTTTCGGAAGACAGGGACGACATCCCGGAGCACAGTCAGGATATGGCAGTGTTCGATTTTGACAGAATAAAGGAAGCGCTCGGAGAGCCGGACGCGGGACCTGAGATCATCGAGATAAGGACCAGGCTGCCCGGAGATAAAATAAAACCGGCGGGCATGAAGGGACGCAAGAAGATCCAGGATATGCTGGTGGATATGAAGATGCCCGCAAAGGAAAGAGACAGCGTCATCATGGCGTGCGCCGGACATGAAGTCCTGTGGATACCGGGTGGCGTCGGCAGCGGAAAAAGAGGAAGATACAGCGGAGAATACGGTATTTCGGAGAGCACGAAGGCCTTCCTGATACTTGAACTACGTGTTATTTTATGATAAAATAACAAAATCTGTTTTGTAGAGGGAAACAGTTTTTGTTGTGTGCAACAACCAAAAGGAGAATCAAATTGAAAAAAGTTTCCAAGAATATAGGGATCTATCTGATCATATTCGTCCTTGTCCTCGGCATGGCGTGGTTCATAAACAGGCAGCCGGACAATAAAACAAAGGACGTATCATATTCTACATTCACGACATATCTTTCCGACGGAAAGTTCACAAAGATCAATATCGATGATATGAAGCTCACCGGCAAGACGAGCGGCGGCACTGAATATGTGACGTACGCGTCTTCGTCGCTTGATGTGGAATATCTGAATGAGACATATATAAGGAAGCAGTCTGAAGCAGGCGATATCAAAGTGAGCAACGCCGCGCCGCAGACCACGCCGTGGTATCTGTCTATGCTGCCGACACTGATCATGATCATAGTGCTGATAGTGTTCTGGTATATGATGATGGCACAGCAGGGCGGCGGAGGCAAGGCCATGCAGTTCAGCAAGAGCAAGGCCAAGATGCAGAAGGAAAGCGACCTGCGCAAGATCACCTTCAAAGATGTGGCCGGACTTGATGAAGAGAAAGAGGAACTCGCGGAAGTCGTGGACTTCCTGCGGCATCCTAAGCGATACAACGCCCTTGGCGCGAGGATACCGAAAGGTATACTCCTCGTAGGCCCTCCGGGCACAGGAAAAACGTATCTTTCAAAAGCGGCGGCAGGCGAAGCGGGCGTACCGTTCTTCACGATATCGGGTTCCGAGTTCGTAGAGATGTTCGTAGGTGTCGGAGCATCCAGAGTGAGAGACTTGTTCGAGCAGGCGAAGAAAAACGCGCCTTGCATCGTATTCATAGATGAGATCGACGCGGTCGGCCGCAAGAGAGGCGCGGGCCTCGGCGGCGGACATGACGAGAGAGAGCAGACCCTCAACCAGCTGCTCGTAGAGATGGACGGGTTCGAACCGAACTCGGGCATCATCATCCTCGCTGCTACAAACAGACCTGACGTACTCGATCCGGCGCTGCTGCGTCCGGGAAGATTCGACAGACAGGTCGTTATCGGCATCCCTGATGTCAAAGGCAGGGAGGCTATATTCCGTGTGCACTCGAGGAACAAACCGCTCGACGACGATGTCGACGCTAAGGTCCTCGCGAGACGTACGCCTGGATTCACACCGGCGGATATAGAGAACATGCTCAACGAAGCCGCGCTCCTTACTGCAAGGAGGAACGGCAGACACATACGCATGGATGAGATAGAAGAAGCTATCACGAAGGTCATAGCGGGACCGGAGAAGAAGAGCAGGGTGATAAGCGAAGCTGAGAGAAGGCTGACGGCTTACCATGAAGCTGGGCACGCGGTCGTAGCGACAGCTCTGCCGCATACGGATCCTGTACATCAGGTGACTATAGTTCCGAGAGGACGCGCCGGCGGATTCACGATGGTGCTCCCGAAGGAAGACAGATATTTCAGCACGAAGGAAGATATGATGGAGCAGATCATACATCTGCTCGGCGGAAGAGTCGCGGAGAAGCTGACTCTCGACGATATCAGTACCGGTGCAAGCAACGATATACAGAGGGCGACAGAGGTCGCGCGCGACATGGTGACGAAGTACGGATTCAGCGAAAAGCTGGGACCTGTATGTTACAGCTCGGGCGACGAGGTTTTCCTCGGCAAAGATTTCTCGACGCGTCAGAATTATTCTGAAGAGGTCGCTTCTGAGATCGATGAAGAGATCAGGAACATCATCGGAAAGGCGTTCGATGAATGCGAAAAGATCCTGTCGACGCACAGCGACAAGCTTGAGCTCGTGGCTCAGGCTCTGCTCGAGGTCGAGACTCTCGACGGCGAACAGTTCGCTCAGCTCTACAATGGAGAGAAGACGGCAGATGAACTTCTTGAGGACATAGAGGCTCAGGATGAGATCATCCGCCAGGAAAACGAGAAGGAAGCGGCTGAGTCTAAGCGCATACGCGCGAAGGAAAGAGTTACCGAAAAGAAGGCTGAAGAAGAGATCCAGAAGATGGCGCCTCTCAGCGGCGAGTTCGGCAATCCTTTCGCGGACGGGAAAGCGGCGGCGCAGAAGTACGTGGACAACAAGACGAAGAAGTCGTCAGACGGGGCCGAGAGCGGGCAGGACGATCAGGATACTCAGGATCAGAACACTGAGAACGGTCAGACCGGCGCGGATCAGCGCGATGACGATGACATAGCAGATGACGGAT
>CALDNM010000030.1 GCA_937915045.1 uncultured Clostridia bacterium | reverse complement strand
AAGAACGCGGACTACGGCATAGTAGGCGATCTCATGAAGATCCTTCCTCTGCTGACGAAGGCGCTCGACAACGGCAAGCCAAAGAAACCGGCTCCTGTCAGACAGAAGATGGACAGGCCGACTATACACAAAGAAGCTCCGCCTTATCCGATCTATGTATGCCCTGGCTGCGGCTACGAATACGATCAGGACAAGGGAGATCCGGAAAACGGCATAGCTCCTGGAACTCCTTTCAAGGATCTTCCGGAAGAATGGGTCTGCCCGTACTGCGGAGAAGCAAAAGACAAGTTCTATGAAGAATAAGGAGGAAGAATATGTATTGTGTAAGAAATCTTACTAAAGATCTTTACTACGTGGGAGGCGATGACAGAAGACTCGCTCTGTTCGAGAACATCCATCCGATCCCTCGCGGAGTATCATACAACTCATATCTGCTCATGGACACGAAGACTGTCCTGGTAGATACCTGCGACTGGTCGATAGGACGTCAGTTCCTCGAAAATGTCGAGTACGTTCTCGACGGGAAGAAACTCGACTTCCTCATCATCAACCACGTCGAGCCTGATCACGCGGCGACGATCAACGAGATCCTCCTGCGCTGGCCAAAGGTCAAGATCATCAGTAATGAAAAGGCGTTCATGTTCATGCGTCAGTACGGATTCGACGTGAGCGGGCACGAGATAGTCGTCAAAGAAGGCGACACAAAATCGTTCGGCAAACACAAGATGACATTCGTGACAGCGGCGATGGTCCACTGGCCGGAGGTCATGGTCACATTCGACACGACGAACGGTGTGCTTTTCTCGGCAGACGCGTTCGGTACATTCGGCGCTCTCGGCGGAAAACTGTTCGCTGACGAAATGGACTTTGACAGAGACTGGCTCGACGACGCCAGAAGATATTACACCAATATCGTGGGAAAATACGGGCCGCAGGTCCAGAGCCTCCTTCGCAAGGCAGGCGGGCTTAAGATCAAAATGATCGCTCCTCTTCACGGACCGGTCTGGAGAAAGGACCTCGGTTACTTCATCGACAAATACGACTGCTGGAGCAAGTACACTCCGGAAGATCCTCAGTCGGTGATGGTAGTGTACGGTTCGATGTACGGCGGTACAGAAAGCGCCGCGCAGTATGTCGCGCAGCAGCTCGTCGAAAAGGGTTATACGAATACAGTAATGTACGACGTGTCGAGCACTTCGGTCACGACCCTTATATCCGAAGCGTTCCGCGTGAGCCATATCGTGCTCGCGTGCGTCACTTACAATCTCGGCATATTCCCGCCGATGCACAACTTCCTGATGGATATGAAAGCTCTGCACGTGCAGAACAGGACTATCGCGATCATCGAGAACGGTTCGTGGGCGCCGAGATCGGGCGACCTCATGACGAAGTTCTGCGACGAGGATCTCAAGCAGATGACGATCATCAACGAGCAGGTATCTCTGCTGTCGATGGCCGGTGAAAACTCGTACGCTTCGCTCGACAGTCTGGCAAAGGCTGTCGCGAAGGGCCTCAAAAACGAGGGCGAAGCCATCGAAGAAAAATCCGCTCCGAAGCCTGCCGCGAAAGCTAAGGCGCCGGCGAAGACAAAAGCAAAGGCGAAAGCCAAGAAATAGCGAAAAGCTTTTCTGAATCACAAACGATGATACAAAAAGACCGGAGTCCGGGGCATCCCCGTTCTCCGGTCTTTCTTTGCAGTTGGTAATACGCCTTTATGCC
>CALDNM010000029.1 GCA_937915045.1 uncultured Clostridia bacterium | reverse complement strand
GAGTCCAATGAGATCGCCGAGAGCCAGAGGGCCCATCGGGTGGTTCGCGCCGAGTTTCATTGCTGTGTCGATACCTTCAGCACTCGCGACTCCCTCCATGAGGATGAACGCTGCTTCGTTGATCATAGGTACCAGGATCCTGTTTACTGCGAATCCAGGAGCTTCAGCTATCTGAACAGGTGTCTTGCCAAGTTCTGTAGCAAGGTCTGTGATCACCTTGTTTGTCTCGTCCGATGTGTTGATGCCGTTGATGACTTCAACGAGCTTCATAGCCGGGACCGGATTGAAGAAATGCATCCCGATAACTTTATCAGGTTTGCTCGTGACCATCGATATCTCTGTGATCGACAGGGATGATGTATTTGTCGCGATGATGCAATCAGGCTTTGTCAGTTTGTCGAGATCTTCGAACAGAGCTTTCTTTGCTTCCATGTTCTCTGTTGTAGCTTCGATGATAAGATCAGCGTCTTTAACGATCTCTATGTCGATCGAACCGCTTACGTGAGAAAGATATTCTTTCTTCTGATCTTCAGTGATTCTTTCCTTCTTTACCATCTTCGAGAAGTTCTTCTCTACCTTAGCAAGGCCATTATCTACTGAAGTCTGATGTCTAGCTCTCATAACTACATCGTAACCACACTGAGCAAGGATCTGTACAAGACCAGCACCCATAGTGCCTGTTCCTAACACGCCAATTGTTTTCATTAGTGTTCCTCCTTTTCAAGCACCGGTCCCTCCTCTGAGGCCAAATGCTTATTGTTAATTAATTAACTACTTAAGTCTTTGTTCATTATACACGCAGTGAATCCCTTTTGCAACCGTTAAAATAGAATAGTTTAGGCGAATAATTTCGTGATGACAGTTATCCAAAAGGAAAGGGTCGCCATCGACAGTACGGTTGAGAAAAACAGCACTTTTGTCGCTATGCTGCTGTCCTTACCTTCCTGCTCCGAAAGCATAGGAACAAGCGCTGCTGTAGGGAACGCCATCATGAGGACAGTGATCATCTTGACGAGCGATCCGACAGGCAGGAAATAGACGATAAGAGTCGTTGCCGCCGGAAGAAGAAAGAGCTTGACTGCCGCGGACTCCCACACGATATGATTTTTGAACATCTCGAAAAATTTACTGCCGGCGAGAGACGAGCCGATATACACCATCGCCATCGGTGTGGCTATGCCGCCCATATAGTTGAGGAATGTAAGCAGCGGAGATGGTATAGTAATGCCGGTCAGAGTGATCGCCAGCCCCGCGAAGAGCGCGAGTATGTTCGGGTTGAGTATCGTCTTGACCGCGAGCTTCAGGCCTGCGCCTTTCTGCTTTTCCTTCTTTTCTCCCCGATGCAGCATAACGATGCCGTACCCGTAAGTATAGATGTTGAAAGCGAAGCACGACGATATCATGAGGAGCAGCCCGTTCTGCCCGAAGCAGAGAAGAGCCACCGGGAAGCCAAGGAACCCGCTGTTCGGATTCGTCATCGCGAACTCTATCACGCCGCGTATCCGGTCCGGGAATTTTCTGGCCTTCACATAGCCGTACGAAATAAATGTGCCGACAAAAATAACGACGAACGCTAGGCCCGCCGTGGTTATAAACATCCCGAGCACCTTGTTCGATATTTCGAGCGTACCGATGTTCTGTATTATCAGACACGGAAACGAGAAGAACAGGATGAAACTGTTCAGCCCGCTGTTCATTTCATCATTTATGAGATGGATCTTCCTGAGGATATACCCTGTAAAGATCATCGCGAACAAGACAAAGAACTGAGCGTACATCTAGAACATCCACGCTACGCAGAGAATAGTGAACGTGACTCCGACCGCGACAGCAAGAACTATTGCGATAACTCTGACCCATGTAGATTTCATGTTCATATATTTTCCTCCCCCCGGGCTTACGCCTCTTTGACCTCTATGCTGAGTCTGCTTCTGCCTTCCGAAAGGCCTTTCAGACTTATGTTGTAATCTATATTGACTTCGCCGCTGCCCTCTTTAGTCACGGTGTTTTTGAGATCGTTCGTCAGGACCTCCATCTCGACCGGGCCGTACGCCGTATCGTAATATCCCTTATATCTGTGTCCCTTCTCGAAATGTATCTCCGTATCGATGCCGACAGCACTGCCGCGCCGTGTCATCCTGACGCCGTACTCATCGAGCTGCAGACGCGTCTTGCATCCGACCATTCCCGAAAATTCACTCTCGTCATACGTGAGATATATCGTGCTTCCCCTCGTGTATAACTTTCCCTCTGTCACGAGTTCGAGCTGGTTCTCTTCGGAATCGTTGTCATATATATGGTAACCGGATATTTTAAGAGTTATGTTCTTCATTCGTTTTCCCCTTGTTTTCCGCTTCGGCCAGCAGCGCCCTTAGCTGCTCTTTGCCGAAATGATATTTCTTCCCGCAGAAACGGCAGCTGAGCTCCGCCTCTCCGTCTTCTTCTATTATCTCTTTCAGACTGTCCGCGCCGATCGCCATCAGAGCTCTCTCTATCCTCGGTCTGGAACAATCGCATTTGTATATTATATCACGATACGCAAGCGCCGCAGGTCTGTACTCTTCCGGCATCCCTCCGAAAATCATTTCGCTCATCTCTGTAAGCATGCCTTCTTCTGTCATCCCGGCCGACCTTAACTGCACTTTTTCTACTATAGAAGTGATCGG
>CALDNM010000028.1 GCA_937915045.1 uncultured Clostridia bacterium | reverse complement strand
GCGAACACGTGGACGAGCTTTTTTGAGCCTGTGATGACATAGTCGTATTTCTTGTGACATGAACCGACAGGGAACGGAGTACCGCTTTTTCCAAAACGGCAGTATCCCACAGCCTTGAAACCTTCGCCGGCGTGCCAAACCTGGATGAGTTTGGTGCGCTTGTTGAGATTCAGGAATCCAAATACAGGGACATAATCGTCCACGAAAATATAATCCTGGTGAGCGATCTGCGTGACCAGCTTGGCCCAGCTCAGCGCGCTCTTGTGCTGTCCTACGGATTTTCTGCATGAATACGATATCTTGAATTTTTTATCGAGTCCGCGTTCCTTGAGGCGGTTATCTATGTACATGAGATTGCCCCAGAGATAGTCTTTGGTCTCAGTCATGAAAAGTATCTTGTCGCCGTGCTTTGGTGAGAGATGCTCCGCTATCTGATAATATCCCTTGATACCTTCAATGACGACAAACTTGTAAAACCTGTTGAACTTGCCGGGAAGTGTATTCGCTTCCTTGACATATTTCCTCTTCTTCCACTTGTTGTTCTCTATCATAAAATGAGAATTAAGAATAAAGGACAATGTTTTTTCATCTTCGCTGTAAGTGCTGAACGAAATATTGTACGCGTATTTTCCGCCGCCGTATCTGAACACTCTCGAAAGAGCGTCTTCCTGATACGCCACATCATAGCTGACCGAACACGTGTATTCGGTATCGCCGACCACCGCCTGGATCTGCCATTTCCCGTTATCCAGGAAATTCCGCCCGTCGAGAGCAGCGATATTGAGTACGAACGTGTACACGTTGTTCTCCGCTGTAACAGGGACGAGAGGGATCTCTTTTCCCGGTTCCAGGACCATCTGGATGTCGGCGGCGTCAGCCTTTTTATCAAGCGTGAAACGATCGAACCATCTCAGCTTGAATGAGATGTCCTCATCAAATTCTGAAGTTATCGTAAGTTTGAGAAAGACTCTTTCCCATTCGATGCCGGTGACGGCTATTTTATTTGTAGTATTGTCATGCAGATACATGCGCTGTCTCCTTATAGCAGGTTAATTTAGTTTTCAGGGATCTGGTCGATACCATCGACTGCCGGCTGAAGGCCGAGTTCTCTTTTTATCTGAGTAGTGGAGATACCTTCGGTCCTGTCGAGATATACGACTTCACATATGTCTCTCAGGTCTTCGAATTTCTCATTTCCCTTCCAGTCGGATCCCATGCAGACGACATCGACATAGTACTTTTCAACATCGTCACGTTTTTGCTCCCATGATTTTTCAGGGATGACAAGATCGACATATCTGATAGCTTCCAGCATTTCCTTCCGCGTATTGTAGTTATGGTATGCCTTTTTGCCTTTTATAGCATTGAATTCATCTGTAGATATCGCTACGATAAGATAATCTCCGAGTTCCTTCGCTCTCTTGAGAAGTCTGATATGTCCGTAGTGGAGCAGATCATATGTACCGTATGTGAGTACTCTTTTCATATGTGCCATCTCCTGTCATTATTGATTATGCTGTTATCTGTGATAGTATATCACATTTTATTGCCGGATGATATTTCCTATGGCATCATCGAGATCACGTCCCGCGGCAATGACATCTATTTCTTTGAAATGTATCCCAAACAGCGACTTCGCGCGTTTTATGTCAGTGTCCGCAAGAGCGAATATGTGATCGCAGTGTCTGCAGTAATATTTAACGGCATCCCGAAGGTGTGCGTCCTCTTCTGAGGCATCTGTCATCGCGTTGTGAAGAAGTAATGCTTTTGGCCCGCTGAAATGGCTGAACCCGAGGACTGTGTCATAGTTCGAAGTGTCACAAAGGAGCCATAAGGCGAAATCGCAGCAGGGGTACCTTCGTGCTTGTTCGACAGCATACGCGCTTTCGAGTGAAGACATCATCTTTCTGAAAGAAGTACCGCCTGAGAGATAATCACTTCTTACAGGCTTTTGCTCCTTTGTGAAAAGCTGACTTCCCTTGCATCCGATGATAAATCTGTTCTCGATCAGAGGATAGGCCGATGACATGTTTTCAGATACAAGTTTGTTCTTGAAAGAAAGATACGCGTGATAATCATTTTCGTCATGAACAGAATAATAATCATACAGCAGATCTGTCACGCTGCCCGCGGAAAGACTGTCCGAATAAAGAAGGACCTTTCGCGCGCATGCGCCGGTCGCCTGTTCGATTTTCGTATCTGACTTATCGGATGAAAGCCATACATCACAAAGATGCTTCGCGTTATCCGGGCTTTCATAACAGCAGAATTTTTCCATGAAAAGGCTGTCATCGTATTCTTTGCCGCGTTTCAGCTCTTCAGCAAGCTGCTCTGTATCAGTTACTTTCGGAAAAGGAAGATCATCTACACTGAAATAGAAACCGCGATCGTTTGAATAGATGCTGAGATCAGGGCAGTAAAGAATGATCTTTCTGCGTGTGACAGCGTAATCGAACATGATGCTGGAGTAGTCCGTGATCAGGATATCAGCATTCCTTAAGAAATCGTAAACGTCAACGCCTTCAGGGAATTTCCTGACGCGGCTGAAAGCGCTGAGATCGATATCCGCTTCTATTTTGTGATGCAGATTGACGAACATCACCTGATCATCATCGAGTCTGCTGTCCATTTCCCGGAAAAAGACGTTCAGATCGCGGATCTGGATATCCTGCCTGTTTCCTTCGCGCCATGTGGGCATGAAGGCGATGACCTGTTTCCCCGGAGCAGGATCGTTATCCGGCGCTTTCAGAAGCTCTGAGGTGCGAGGATATCCCTGCATTATAAGTTTGGCTTTTGTGTGATCTCTGGCGCAGTAATCGTCAAGTATCACGTCTCTCGTATAGTCGTTCGGGCAGAGGATATAGTCAGCCATGATGAAATTTCGCTGATGATTCCCCTCATCATGTATAAGCTTATCTTCACGCGCGACGCCGAGTTTTT
>CALDNM010000027.1 GCA_937915045.1 uncultured Clostridia bacterium | reverse complement strand
CGCCGCCATGTTCGACGCCCAGTTGCCCGGATCTATGAACCCGACCGTTACTAAAAGGCCCGGTCCGACATAGCGCAGAAAATTCTTCGCGCCTGACGCCGGATGATGTTCTCCCGGAAATAATTTCATCTCTGATCCCCCTTATAAAAACCGCGGAGCGATACAACTCGAACGACTCCGCGATTTATGATCTGGTGGAGCATAGGGGACTTGAACCCCTGACCTTTTGACTGCCAGTCAAACGCGCTCCCAGCTGCGCCAATGCCCCGGATCATTTATACACAAAATATTAATATAAAGAGCCGTATCCTGTCAAGACCATTCTTACCCGCAAAGCGGACAGGCAAACGAAAACCCGGGGCGCGGAAGGTAAACCGCGCCCCGGACTTATATTATATGGAATCATTTATGATGCTATTTTATTCAGCCTCTTTCTGATCATCTTTTCTTTTCAGAAGAAGCATCGCTGCCATTCCGCACGCTCCGATAAGAGCCATTATTCCGAACAGTCCCATATCTGACTGATCTCCCGTGACCGGGCTCGCGTCGCTTGCCGGTGTCGTCGAAGTAGTTGTCGCTGTCTTTGACGATGATGGCGAAGGTGAAGCCGGTGTGACCGGTGTAGTCGGTGTTGTCGGGTCTGCCGGGTCTGCCGGTACAGGATCCGACGGAGTTATTGGTGTTGTCGGTGTAGTCGGTGTTGTCGGCTCAGTCGGTGTTGTCGGCTCTGCAGGTGTCTCGTTCTTCGTGTATATGACATTTACAGTAATGTCTTTTCCAGCGATCGTTCCCGCTACTGTCGCCTGTTTGCTGTCCTTGATAGTATATCCGCTGAATGAAGGTGATACCTGCGAATAGTCGCTTCCGTCCTTCAGTCCTTCTTTTACATAACTTGTCGATCCCTCGATCTTGTTTCCGTCTTCATCTACATAGTTTATCGTGACTGTGTATGTCTTTTCCCACTGCGCGTAAAGTGTAGTAGTCTCGTCAGTAAGTTTGATCGTCGATCCGGCCGCGTATGCTGTCCCTTTTCCGTCAGCCTGTGTGTTCCAGCCTGTGAAGTCATATCCCTTTGCTGTCATGTCCTGGCCCTGAGCTACAGTCACTTCCGCGTTTTTCTCCGCTGTCTGTCCGTCAGGTTCTTTTCCTGTGAATGTCGATCCGCTCGGAGTATTCACATCATACAGAAGTTTTACGAACTCTTTGTTCACGAGCACTTCGTCTACATGCCATCCGTCGCCTTCGTGTTTGATGACGTACCAGAAGACTTCCTGAGTCTTGCTGTCATACGATATCTTCTTTGCGCTGCACGCTGCCGCTATAGCCTCGCTGGATGGTGTGCTGTTCAGAAGTGATGACACTCCGTCCACGCGATTTACCTGATAGAATCCATCTTTGACAGCTTCTGTGACTGTCATCGCCTTTGTTTCCGGAGTATACTGATTGCTCGAATATCCATTCGTCGCTGCCGGGATCTTTCCGTCCAGTCTTACGAAGAACTTCGCTGTGATGTTTTTCGCTACATATACCGCGTAGAATGTAACATTGTTCTTGCCCATAGTATATGCTGTTGAGCTTGCTGTATAAACTTTATTTGTGTAATGGCTGCTCGAAGCTTCCGTTACGTTCTTGTCTGTACTCCAGCCGACGAACGTCTTTCCGCTGCTTGTTCCTGCGTATGCCGGCATCGTGACGCTCGCGCCCGCTTCATAGCTTGCTGCTTCCGGTGCATCCGCGTCCCCGCCGTTCACGTTGAATGTGACAGTGTATGTCTTAGCCCAGATTGCGTAGTATGTCGCGGTTTCGCCTGCAGTAATGCTCGTTGTCCCCGTAGTCGCGTTTTTGTCTGTGCTCCATCCTTTGAAGTTGTATCCGTCTCTCGAAACTGTGTCGAAGTTTACTGTTGATCCTTCATCAACTGTCTTTGCTTCCGGCGCTGTCCCGCTCGCTCCGTTGAGATCGAAGCTTATAGTGTACTGAGCTTTTGCCGGTGTCTTCGTCTGTTCAGTTGTTGTCGCCGGTGTTGTGTTTTCTTCTGTTCCGTCAGCCGCCATAACAGCTGTCGGCATGCAGTACATAACTGATACCGATAACGCGAGTACACTCGCGAGAACGATTTTCCTGATCCTTTCTTTACCTTTCATCATAATGATTCTCCTTCCGCGTGGGTCCTTCTGTCTTCCGACAAAAAAACCGCCATTTGTATCAACTAAGTGAATAAATGGCAGCTGGCTGTCTTGGTTATCGATTATTTTCTTTCCCCTAAGACCCTGTAGCTTTGCGTCCCGGGATCACTCCCGGTTTGCTCTTTACAATTTTCACACGGAACACGTTTTATAACTATAAAAATACCAAATCTCTCAGTACTCTCGTACCTCTGAAACCTGGCAACTGGCTATCTAGATATTCTGTCATGCCTCCATGACTTTTCAAGACCCTATCTAAACCCTATAGCTTTGCGAAGCAGCCCCCTACGGCCACCGTGCTTTTAACGTGTTTATTTTTTACCCAACATTACTATAACATATAGAGTCAATTAGTCAAGCGAAATTCAAAGAGTCTGACAATTTAAATCAAAGTAATAAAGGTTATGTACCGATATCGATACATAACCTTTTCTTTGATTCTATATTATAATAGTATTATTAAATTTTTGTTCTTATTTTTCCGCGTTGTTCTTGAGGATCAGCCTCTTATACTTCCCGGAATACTTCCAGTATTTCGAAGAGAGCTTCGGGCATTTCTTCTTTGTGAACGAAGAAACCTTTGTCGCCTTTGCCGTCCACTTGTGCCATGTGATATCGCTCGCTCCGTATGGTTTCAGAGAGCCCTTGTAATAGTTGTTGTAGATATTACGCTTCGCATTGACATCCGCTCCGGTATAGTATCCGAACAGCGACCCCTTCGTGCCTTTTGAGGTGCTTACCTTTCCGCCGTTGT
>CALDNM010000026.1 GCA_937915045.1 uncultured Clostridia bacterium | reverse complement strand
GTTACTGATGTCATAGCCCTCGAGCAGAAAGGCGACGGCCTCAGCGTAAAACAGGAGACAGAAGACGGCTATAATCTGGTCGATGTCGCGATGCCTTGCGTCCTGACAGCGTCGAAACCAAATTACGATCCGAGATATCCGACCATCAAAAATAAGATGGCGGCGCGCAGGATGCCGATCGACATGCTAAGCGCGGCGGATATAGAAAGCGACGGATCAAAAGCGGGAGAGGGAGCAGCGCTCATCAAAACAGTGAGCCTGACAGCGCCTCCGAAGCGCAAAGCCGGAGTTAAGATAAACGAAGAAGACATAGAAGCCGCATCGCTCAAAGCCATCGGTATGATGACAGACGCGAATGTGCTGTAGAGGGGGCGGACGAAAATGGCAGACAGAAATGTAATGGTATATATAGAGAGCGTCAAAGGCGAACCTGTGAAGGTAGGTTATGAGATGCTCACGCCGGCCCGTGAAATAGCGGGAGGCGGCAAAGTCACAGCGGCAGTAATGGACAGCAGCGCGGACAGTATCGCGAATGACGCGGTATCGTTCGGAGCCGACGAAGTCATAACGGTCGACACAGGAGATTTCTCCGCGGAGAAGATCACGAGCGTGCTGAAGTCGCTTGCGGATGAACACAGACCGGATGTCGTACTCATTGGATCGACGCCGGCAGGCAGAGAGATCGCTCCGAGGCTCGCCGCGAGAGCGGGAGCGGGATGCGTTTCAGATGTGAGCGCGGTCGACTGCTCAGGCGAAAGCCCGGTGTACACGACACCACTTTACGGAGGAACTATCCTGAACAATGTATCGGCTGTCACACCGCTGCAGGTAGTGACCATAAGGTCGGGCGCGTTCAAGAAGGCTGACGCTGACGCTTCGGGAAGCGGCGACATAAAGGCTGAGACAGTCGAAGTACCTGACAGCGATCTCAAGACGAAGATCACTGATTCAGTGGTAGAGATATCCGAACAGGTCAATCTGGAAGACGCTGAGATCATCGTCACAGGCGGAAAAGGCATGGGATCCGAAGAAGATTTCGCGCTTATCCAGCAGCTCGCCGATGTGCTCGGAGCCACAGTTGGAGCGACGCGTCCGGTCATCGAAGCGGGATGGGTCTCGAGAGCTCATCAGGTAGGACAGTCGGGAAAGATAGTAGCGCCGAAGCTGTATATGGCATTCGGAGTATCAGGAGCTACGCAGCATGTGACAGGCATGATCGGATCGGACTATATAGTAGCGGTCAACAAAGATGAAGAAGCTCCTATATTCGATGTGGCTGATGTCGGTATCGTAGGAGACGCTAAAAAAGTCCTTCCGATATTCATCGAAGAATGCAAGAAGATAAAAGCCTGATAAAAAAATAATATAAACAAATATAAAAACAATTGCACCTTAAAAAGCAGAAAACCGGAGCTTACGCTTCGGTCTTCTGTTTTTTGTGTATTTATTTGTCTATTTTCTTAAGATGATTTTTCAGATTTTTTTCATCATGTCTTCGAGCCAGCCGCCTTCGAACGATTCGATCGCTCCGTCGTCGCACAGAGCGGCGAGGTCAGGGACTACAGGAAGCTTCGCGAGTACAGGTACGCCGTATTCTTCAGCGACTTCGTCCACGTGTGATTTTCCGAAGATATCTATTCTCTCTCCGCATTTCGGGCACTGGACATAACTCATGTTCTCAACGATGCCGAGACACGGTATGTTCATCGTTTCCGCCATCTTGAGAGCTTTTCCGACGATCATGCCGACGAGCTCCTGCGGTGATGTCACTACTACGATACCGTCGACAGGGATAGACTGGAATACTGTGAGCGGTACATCTCCTGTACCCGGAGGCATATCTATGAACATATAGTCCACATCGCCCCATACGACATCTGTCCAGAACTGTCCGACAAGGCCTGCTATGATAGGGCCTCTGACGATGACAGGATCTTCCGGCTTTTCAAGGACCAGGTTGGTCGATATGACCTTGATACCTGTGCGCGTCTCGTCAGGATACATGCCTGTCTCGTCTCCGGAGATCTGCTCGCGGATACCGAACATCTTAGGTATCGACGGGCCGGTCACGTCCGCGTCGAGGATAGCCGTCTTCGCGCCGGCGCGCTGCGCCATTACTGCGGAAAGACCTGTGACCATCGATTTGCCCACTCCGCCTTTGCCGCTGACTACAGCTATGACTTTATTGATATGACTGCCTTCGTGCGGCTTCGCGATCATGCTCTCCGCGGAACGCTCTCCGCAGTTTTCCGAGCAGGAAGCACAGTCATGATTGCAACTTTCACTCATGATTTTTTCCCTTCTAAATAATACACATAAACTTTATTGGAGACTGAACGAATAACTCATCAGCGCGAACATAACTGTCACTGCCATTTCGTATCCCATGACCTTGATATAGCCGTATTGCGACTCTCCGTTTTTCTTGGCTTTTCTGAACTGCAGGAATGTGTAGAGCAGGAACAGGGCAGCCAGAACTGTCACGATGTATGTGAGTATTGTGTTGTGGATAAGAAAAACGACGACTGCGCCGATCATATATCCAAGGACGATACCTACCATTAATATAAAATATTCAGCTTTCTTTCATTGGAGTTATACAACATAAAAATTGTAATT
>CALDNM010000025.1 GCA_937915045.1 uncultured Clostridia bacterium | reverse complement strand
GATTTCAACGGTTTTATCGACTATGAAAGCCTCGCGGCCCTATTCAAACTCGATCGTAGCCGGCGGCTTCCCCGTACAATCATAAAGCACCCTGTTCACATGATCCACTTCGTTGACGATCCTGCTGGTGACTTTTTCGATCACATCCCACGGCAGCTGCGCGGCTTCCGCGGTCATGAAATCCGCCGTCATGACGGCGCGCAGGACGATCGCGTAGTCGTAAGTACGATAGTCGCCCATGACTCCTACGGATCTCATATTGGTGAGAGCCGCGAAGTACTGGCCGAGGTTTTCGACGCCGGCCTTGTCGACTTCTTCTCTGAAGATGGCGTCCGCTTCCTGGACGATCTTGACCTTGTCCGCTGTGACTTCGCCGATGATCCTGATCGCGAGCCCCGGGCCCGGGAACGGCTGACGACGGACGAACTTTTCAGGGATGCCGAGTTTGCGCCCGGACTCTCTGACCTCGTCCTTGAACAGCATGCGGAGCGGTTCGATTATTTCTTTGAAATCTACATAATCAGGAAGTCCGCCGACATTGTGATGCGACTTGATGGTCGCGCTGTCGCCGAGACCGCTCTCGATAACGTCCGGATAGATGGTCCCCTGGACGAGATAATCGACTTTGCCGATCTTCTTGGCTTCCTCTTCAAAGACGCGGATGAATTCCTCGCCTATTATCTTTCTCTTTTTCTCAGGCTCTGTGACACCGGCAAGCTTATCATAGAATCTCTGCCTCGCGTCGACGCGGACGAACTCCACATCGTACGGACCATCCGGCCCGAACACAGCAGCGACCTCGTCGCCCTCATCTTTCCTGAGCAGACCGTGATCCACGAACACACACGTCAGCTGTCGGCCTATCGCCTTCGACATCATTACTGCCGCCACCGACGAATCCACACCACCGGAAAGAGCGCAGAGAGCGCGTCCGTTCCCGACCTTCTCGCGGATCTGCTCGATAGTCGTATCTATAAACGAGTCCATGACCCAGTCGCCTTTGCAGCCGCAGATATCCATCACGAATGTGCGGAGTATCTTCTTTCCTTCGACCGTATGGAGCACCTCCGGGTGGAACTGCGTCGCGAATAATTTCTTCGACGGATCCTCGAACGCCGCCACCGGGCACTTGGAAGTAGTTGCAGTAATGCTGCTGCCTGCCGGCGCTTTTTCGATGTGGTCGGAGTGACTCATCCACGCGACTGTCTTTTCAGGCACGCCGCTGAGGAGCTTTGATCCCGGCTTGATCTCGACATCAGTATGACCGTATTCACTGCCTGAATCCGCGCTCTCGACCGTGCCGCCCATCGCGTACGCCATGAGCTGCGCGCCGTAGCAGATCCCCAGGACCGGGATGCCGAGCTCGAAAAGACGCTTATCATAATCGAGCGCCGAGTCTCCGTAAACGCTGTTCGGTCCGCCGGTGAGAATGATCCCCTTAGGTGCCATTTTTTCTATATCAGCGATCGTCATCGTGTAAGGATGCACCTCCGCGTAGACGCTGCATTCCCTAACGCGCCTCGCGATGAGCTGATTATACTGACCGCCAAAATCCAAAACAAGTATGCTTTCGTGCTGCATTTTCCCTCTCCGTCTATCTGCTGCTGTTAGAACTTACATCTTTCTTTATTACGTCGTGCGCGCCGCCTTCAACGATCGAAGTCGCGGATACGAGTGTCATCTTCGAGTTCTGCTGGAGCTCTTTGATGCTCGTGCAGCCGCAGTTGCACATCGTCGATTTTACCTTCTGAAGCGACTGCCTTACGTTCGTCGATAATGAGCCGGCGTAAGGAACATACGAATCAACGCCCTCTTCAAACGACAGTTTCTTGTCGCCGCCAAGGTCGTATCTCTGCCAGTTCCTGGCCCTGTTCGAGCCCTCGCCCCAGTATTCTTTTACGTAGTTGCCGTTTACCATCAGCTTCGCGCTCGGTGACTCGTCGAATCTGGCGAAGTAACGTCCGAGCATCAGGAAGTCCGCTCCCATCGCCAGGGCAAGTGTCATATGGTAATCATATACTATGCCGCCGTCGGAGCAGATCGGGATGTAGACTCCGGTCTCCTTGAAATAATCGTCACGCGCTTTCGCGACGTCCTGCACCGCGCTCGCCTGTCCGCGGCCGATGCCTTTCTGCTCTCTCGTGATGCAGATCGAACCGCCGCCGATGCCGATCTTCACGAAATCCGCTCCGGCTTTCGCGAGATACATGAACCCATCACGGTCCACGACATTGCCGGCACCGCACTTGACTGTGTCGCCGTAATTCTCACGGATCCACTTGAGTGTGCGTCCCTGCCATTCGCTGTAGCCTTCTGATGAATCCATGCAGATGATGTCCGCGCCCGCTTCGAGGAGCGCCGGGACTCTTTCTTCGTAATCCCTTGTATTTATGCCCGCGCCGACGATGTACTGTTTTCCGTCGTCGAGAAGCTCATTCACGTTTTTCTTATGCTGCTCGTAGTCTTTTCTGAATACGAAATATTTGAATCTCTGCTCGTCATCGACTATCGGCAGCGCGTTCAGCTTGTTGTCCCACAGCACGTCATTAGCGTCGTGGAGTGTGATACCTTCCTTCGCCGTAATGAGTTTGTCGAAAGGTGTCATGAATTCCGAGACCTTAGTCGCGCGATCAAGCCTGCTGATACGGTAATCCCTGCTTGTGACGAGGCCGACCATTTTGCCTTCAGATGTCCCGTCTTCAGTAACGGCAGTGGTCGAATGTCCGGTCCTTTCTTTGAGGTCGAGTATGTCCTGCAGTGTCTGGTCAGGTCTGATATTCGCGTCACTCGGAACGAATCCGGCTTTGAAGCTCTTGGCTTTCGCGATCATCTTTGCCTGATCCTCTATCGACTGCGACCCGTAAATGAACGAGATACCCCCTTCTTTCGCGAGCGCGACCGCCATACGATCGTCCGATACTGCCTGCATTACCGCGGATACGAGTGGTATATTCATCGTCAAAGCGGGTTTCTCGCCCTTCTTGTATTTTACGATCGGGGTCTTGAGACTCACGTTTTCCACTCTGCATTCCGACGATGAGTAGCCCGGTATCAATAGATACTCGTTGAACGTCCTCGACGGTTCTTTGAAATATTCAGCCATTGCCTGTGCCAACCTTTCCCTTAGTCTTCACCTAAGTATTCTTCCAATGTCAGATTATTTTTGTATATCACGCCTGCCGCTTTCGTACCGACATAACGTATGTGCCACGGTTCGTATTCGTAACCGGTGATATCTTGTTTGCCTTTTGGGTATCTTATGATGAACCCGTAAGTGTGCGCGTGTTTCGCGAGCCATTTGCCCGCGGCTGTATCCGCGTAATCCTGCGTGAGCTGGTAGTTCACTTCCGGCGAGCTGGTGTCCGCCGCGAGCCCTGTCTGATGCTCGCTCCACCCCGGCTTCGCGCTCTGCTTGTTCGCTTTGCTCTTACCGAACTTGTTCACATAATAGTCGTAAAGTTTTTTTTGGGTGCTGTAAGAGCGATAACCGGTCGTGAGTACGATCTCTACGCCGTCATCCTCTGCCGCGCTCGTAAGTCTGTTGAACGCGTTCGCCGCTCTCGTCTCCATCGTGCAGGTCTCCGTCGTCGCTGTATCGGTGTAATGCTCTACGGCCTTCGTGCTGTTTGGTTTATCTTTGTCAGTCATCTGATTGTCCTTGTTGACAAGGACCAGATACGGATCTTTCTTATTTGCCCCGTACGGATTGTTCTTCTTTTCGGCCCGGGCTTTCTGAGCTTCGATGCTCATGTCGCTCGATCCCCACATCATACTGTTGCCATGAAGAACGAGTTCAAATACCACAGACCCCAGCAGGACTGTCAGCATGACCACAAAGATCACCGCCGGTATGAAGCGCTTCTTATTTATTTTGAATTTTGTTTTAGCCATATCCTTCCTTGCATTTCAAATGTAATAGTTAATTATACTATTTATATGGCGATTTTTCAACATATAAAGGGCGTGAAAAACTGCCGGGCGTGATGTCCGGCAGTTTTTCTTTGTTATGATCCTGCACTATTATTTTCTTATTTATTTCCCGAACGCGGTGAATGAAAGCATCAGGCCGCCGCAGGTATTGTTTCCGTCGTCTTCGTATCCGTACTCACCGAATGTGAACTCTGTGATGAACGGGATGTCGCCGACTGATTTCCTGATCTGGTCATAGACTTCGTCGATCCTCGCGTCGATCCCCGCTCTTCTGCCTCCGCAATGTACGAGATGCAGAGCTCCGATCTCTCCGTTCATCTTCGCTTTCAGCGCTTCAAGTGTAGTACCGACTGCCGCGATGAGTTCGTCTACCGACGCTTCCATCTGTATTACTGCAGTACCGACCGCCATATTGTTCCCGACGTTCATCGAACCGTCGTCGTTGCCGTTCATCGGGTGTCTGATCGCGATCAGATCACCGAGTCTGTCTTTGACGCCAAGAGG
>CALDNM010000024.1 GCA_937915045.1 uncultured Clostridia bacterium | reverse complement strand
GTATCGCCTATGATATACGCTTTGATATCTTTCATATCTCCGTCCAGTGCCGCCCTCACGCCAGGTACGTAGATCACGTCACCGACTTCAAAATCAGGATCGCCCTTCATCTGGAACGGGACCATGCCCCAGTTCATGACATTGGAGCGATACCTCTTCGTAGCGTACTCGCTGCAGATATTCGCGAGACCGCCGATGACTCTCTGGCAGCTTGCCGCCTGCTCACGCGCTGAGCCGTCTCCCGGCTTCACGCAGTAGATCATGCTTCCGATCTCAGTTTCCTCAGGCTTTATATCTTCATTTCCGGCAATAGTCTTTATCTTTTCGAATACCGCCGCAAGCTCAGGATCGACTGCCATGATGTCCTCACCGGCGATACGCGCCTTCTCGACTTTGTCGACTTCCTTCGACCTTCCGACGTACTTAGGATCACGTCTCGAAAGTGTGAATTCAGCGAGTCCTAAAGGATTCGAGCGGTACGATGAAGTCTCTCCCGACGGGATGAGTTCATCTGTAGTAGTCACATCGTCCATTATCTTCGAGCATACTTTCAGGAGTATGTTATCCGCGAGAGGACTCATAGCCGGCCAGTCTTTTATGTTCGGTCCATAGACGAGCTCAGCTCCCTTTTCAGGAGCGTCATATCCCTGATAAACTCTTGAGCGGTAAGCCGAATCATCGTAATCGTATTCAGGCACTTCATAATCGTCAGCGAAAACCGCAGCCGAAGTAAGTATTCCGTTGTTCCTCGCTGTAGCCGCTACCGATCTCGCGTCCATGAGAGCTACTGCCGACATCTGCCCCGAGCCCGGCTTAGAGCCTTCTCTGTTCGGGAAGTTTCTCGTCGTGTGACGTATGCTGAGAGCGTTGTTCGCAGGCGTGTCCCCGGCGCCGAAGCATGGTCCGCAGAACGCCGTCTTCACAGTAGCGCCTGCCGCCATAAGATCGAATATCGCGCCCTTCTTCACAAGATCCATGAACACAGGCTGCGACGAAGGATACACCGCGATCGTGAACTCGTCATTGTCACACTGCGCGCCCTTTAAGATATGCGCCGCTTCCATTACATTAGTATAAGTGCCTCCCGCGCAGCCGGCGATGATGCCCTGCTGCACCTGGAGTTTTCCATCTACTATCTTGTCTGTCAGGCTGAAATCGATATCGGTCCCTTCAGTCCTCTTGGCCGCGTCGAGTTCAACACTCCTCAGGATGTCACCTAAGTCCGCGTTAAGCGCGTCGATCTCAAATGTATTGCTCGGATGGAACGGCAGGGCGATCATCGGTTTGATCGTGCTCAGATCCACATAAATTATCCCGTCGTAGTAAGTCACGTCGGCTGGATCGAGTTTTTTGTAGTCTCCGCCTCTTCCGTGCTTTTCAAGGTATGCCTTCGTATCTTCATCCGTCCTCCAGACAGAAGACAGGCACGCCGTCTCTGTAGTCATGACGTCGACGCCATTCCTGTAATCAGTCGTCATCGAAGCCACGCCGGGACCGACAAACTCCATTACTTTATTCTTCACATAACCGCACTTGAACACTTCTCCGATGATCGCGAGCGCGATATCCTGCGGCCCGACTCCAGGGGAAGGTCTGCCGTCCAGATAGACTCCGACCACTCCCGGATAAGCCACGTCGTAAGTATCTTCAAGCAGCTGCTTCACGAGCTCACCGCCGCCTTCGCCGATCGCCATCGTGCCGAGCGCGCCATAACGCGTGTGGCTGTCCGATCCAAGTATCATCTTGCCGCATCCCGCCATCGCTTCACGCATGTACTGATGGATGACCGCGATATGAGGCGGTACGTATATGCCTCCGTATTTTTTCGCCGCGGAAAGTCCGAAGACATGATCGTCTTCATTTATAGTGCCGCCGACCGCGCAGAGCGAATTGTGGCAGTTCGTCATGACATAAGGGAGCGGGAATCTTTCCATTCCCGATGCCTTTGCTGTCTGGATGATGCCAACGAAAGTAATGTCGTGGCTCGCCATCGCGTCAAATTTTATTTTTAAGTCGTTCATGTTCCCGGAAGTGTTGTGCGCTTTCATGATGGAATACGCGATCGTTCCCTTTCTCGCTTCTTCCTTTGAAACCTTCTTTCCGGTAAGTATCTCCAACTTCGCCGACTCGTTCTCCTCAATAAGCTCCGTACCATTCACAAGATACGCGCCCTGTTCGTATAATTTGATCATTGCGGTCTCCTTTTCTCCTTTTAATCTGTTACCTTTTAGTATACAACAACATCATGGTCCGCGTCATTCATTTATTCCCGCGTGTCAAGGTTTTTCAGCAGTTCACTGCTTTCTGAAGTGCCTTCCGCCAGACAAGTGAATGCTCCGCGCAGATTCAGGTTCTTTATAAGATCTATAAAATCGTCAACCGTGAGGTCCTGCCCCGACGCGAACCACATGGTGGCCATCGCGTACTGTCCCCCGGCGATATACTCCATCGTATACCTCTGCTGGACTGTAAGCTTACTCATTTCAAGTCCCATATGCCTGCACACACTTTCCTTCGCGCGGCCTTTTATCATTCTTCGCATTCTGTCACTCGGCCTTTTTACCAGGAACACATCCAGCATCTGCCTGTTTTCCGTATAGAAAGGAGTATACATCGCGGCCATTTTTTCCACGTCTCCCGTCATAAACAGATCGACCACTTCCTGAACTATAGCAACAGCGTTCTCCATAAACCTGTTTTCGAGACGGTCTCTGAGGTCATATATGTCCAAGTAATGGTCATAGAATGTCCCTCGGTTGATCCCCGCCTTTTCCGTCAGTCCGCTGACACTGATCTTTTCGATCGGCTTTTCCGCGTACATTTCCAAAAACGCGTTTTTTATTTTTTCTTCTGCTGACATCACAGTACCTCTCCGCCCGAC
>CALDNM010000023.1 GCA_937915045.1 uncultured Clostridia bacterium | reverse complement strand
CATAATTTTCTTACCAAAGTGTGATAAAAGTATTACTATTCTAGATACTTTCATAACCGGTCTTGAGAGCAGCTATGTTGGCATCGTTGAATTTTTCTTTGCCCTTATCGGTGAAATATTTGATGATCGATGATTCGAACTGCTCAAGAGTGAACATTTTTGTCACCTTGAGGATAGCTCCGATCATAGCGATGTTTTCACCCTTAGGGTTCCCCGCCTTTTTAGCGAGCTCGACAGTATCTACTTTGATGACATTGATATCATCTCTGTACTTTCTGTCGTCTTCTACGATAGACGCGTTGACGAACAGATAACCGCCCGGTTTTATACGCTCTTCGAACTTGTCTATAGCAGGACCGTTCATAGCGAGAAGCACATCGAGCTCCTTTGCGTAAGGACTCGCTATATCTTCGTCACTGATCTTGATAGTGCAGTTCGCTGTGCCCCCGCGCATCTCCGATCCGTATGAAGGGTACCATGTGATCTTCTTTCCGTTTTTGAAAGCTCCGTATGAGATAAGGATGCCTGTCGTCAGGATGCCCTGTCCTCCGAAACCCGCGCAGATGATTTCTGTCAGCATTATTTAACACCCCTTTCGATATATTCCCCGATCGGGAAAACTTCCATTACTTCATTCCTTATCCTCTCGAGCGAATCCTGAGGAGAAAGTCCCCAGTTCGTCGGACACGGCGCGAGTACTTCGACGAGGGAGAAGCCTTCTCCGTTCATCTGCTTTTCGAACGCCTTGCGGATATATTTCTTAGTCTTGTTGATGTTTGCTACCGAATCTATGCTGCCTCTCGCGAGATAAGCTATATCCTGCCCTGTGAGGATCTTCGTGATGTCCATAGGCATTCCGTTGATCTCTTTCGATCTTCCTGCCGGTGATGAAGTCGTTTTCTGTCCGATAAGTGTCGTAGGAGCCATCTGTCCGCCTGTCATTCCGAATACGCCGTTATTGATGATCACTACAGTGATGTTTTCATTTCTTATGGCTGACCATACCGTGTGCTGGAATCCGATGGAATAAGACGCGCCGTCTCCGACATATGCCCATACAGGACAGTCTTTTCTTACTCTCTTGACTCCCGCTGCCGTAGCGATCGCGCGTCCGTGCGCTGTGCCTACACAGTCAGTATCTATTGCCCACATATAGAGGGAATCGCATGCTACATCGTATACAGAGATCGACTTCTCGAGAAGTCCCATCTCATCGAGCACTTCGAAACCGAGTCTTCCTACAGTCCCGTGTCCGCATCCCGGGCAGAACCCTGTCGGATCGCCGGTGCGAAGCATTTCCGGAGCTTTGAATTCTTTTATTGCCATTTATAAAACCTCCTCTGCTTTACCGGCAAGGATGTCCTTTGCCAGGTCGATAACTTTTTTAGTTTCAGGGACTTCATACGATGTAAAATAACCGTATAAAGGAATGTTGCATTTTGTAGCGAGAGCTACATCATCCGTCATCTGTCCCTTTACACTCATCTCTACGAGCTCTATGCCCTTGCAGTCAGGTCCGATCTCCTCGAAAGCCTTGACCGGGAACGGTGTGATAGTCTTCAGTCTGATGAGTCCGAGCTTCACGCCCTCTTCTCTCGCGACCTTGACCGCTTCCTTGCATACTCTTGAGCTTATACCGTAAGCGACGAGGACTACTTCAGCGTCAGCGACTTCGATGTTTTCCCATCTCTGCTCGTTATCTGTGATCGCCTTGTATTTGTCACGGAGGTAAGTCTCATATCCTACATACATATTGTCGCAGAAATACGATACGTTCGTGATCTTGCGTCCATGCTCGCCGGACTTTATGCCCTTGACAGACCAGTCGTACTGATCGATATCGTGCTCATGCATTTCCGGAAGAGTCACGCCTTCCATCATCTGTCCGATAGCAGCATCATAAAGAATGATGACAGGATGCTTGTATTTCTCCGCGAGCTCATACGCGAGTCCTGTGAATTCTACGATCTCCTGTACAGATGCCGGTGTGAGCGCTATGACCATAGTGTCGCCGTGTCCGTTGCCTTTTCTTATGAGTTCATAATCGCCCTGGCTCTGACTGATGTCGCCAAGAGCGTTTCCTATCCTTGATACGTCTACGAGGACTGCCGGAAGATCCGAGCCCACGAGATATGATATCGCTTCCTGATAGAGAGCAAATCCAGGTCCGGCTGATGTCGAGAGGACTCTTCCTCCCGCCGCGCTCGCTCCGAAAAGCATATATGCTCCGCAAAGTTCATCTTCGGTCTGTACGGCTTGTCCTCCTACTTCCTGCATCCTCCAGGACATGTATTCGAGTACCTCTGTCTGAGGTGTGATCGGGTAGCCGCTGAAAAATCTGCAGCCGTTACGAATAGCGGCTTCAGCAAGCGCTTCATTTCCCTTCATTATTACTTCATTATCCGCCATTATTAAACCTCCTTTGTAATGGTTATTGCATAATCAGGACAGATCGTGTAGCACGAACCGCATCCTATGCAATCCGCTTCATCGAATTCCACGATCTCGTATCCTTTTTCGTTCAATTCTCCACTGACCTTAATGATCTTCTTCGGACATACGTCGATGCAGTAATGACACCCTTTGCATCTGTCTTTGTCATAAGTGATATGCGCCATTTTTTCTCCTT
>CALDNM010000022.1 GCA_937915045.1 uncultured Clostridia bacterium | reverse complement strand
ATATGTCAGGTGTGAAACCTATCATAGCTCCGACGCCTACCGTAGTTGCCGAGAGCCTTCTCGGTACACCGACTTCTGTCAGCGTAGCGTAGTAGCATCCTCTTGCCATGTAAACGAAGAATGAAACAAACATCGTAAGAGCTATTATCGTCACTACCGTCCATCCCGACTTTACTGTGAGCAGAGCCACAAATCCCAGGAAGCCTACTATATATACTACGTAAAGCAGTTTCGACGGCGACTTTATCTTGTCTGAAATAACGCCTCCTATCGGTGAACCTACAAGTTGCATACCATACTGACGCATTATAGACATCCACGCGGAGAAAACGACAGTTACTCCGAGAACGCTTGTGAAATACGGCGTAAAGTAACTCAGCGTACTCATAAACGAATATACCGAAAAGATTGTCAGCGCATAATACCATGTCTCAGGATGCCTTGCTACTGTGCCAAAATCACGTTTGAAATTCACTTTCTGAGAATCGTCTGTCTTTTTGTTTAGCATACCTGTCTTCTTTGGGTTATCGAGCAGGATCGCGATCAGCACTGCAAGTACAAGCGACAGGATCGCATTTGTGATGATTGCTCCTTTCAGGCCGCCGATGCCTGCGCCCATTTTTATGAAAGCCACGTTCATGAGAGCTGAGATAGCGATGTTGCCTATTCCTATACATGTCTCATTGAGTCCGAATATCTTGCCCTGATTCTTATCGGACGCCAGATCGCGTACGATCTTGATATGCGTTGGATAGTTCATGAAAAGACTTGACACAGCGAACCCTACCCATACTGCTACCGCCAATCCATAGCTTGGATGGATGCAGAACAGAAGTCCCAGGACACCGTTCAGCGCTACTGAAAGTACATATATCCATTTGTAATTGAAATGGTCAGCTACCCATCCGCCGATCGGTGCTCCGAAAACATTTCCGAATCCGTAGATGGTGATCAGGAGACTCATCCTGAAATTGCTCGTACCTAGATATTCCTTGAATGGATCATACCATGTGTACTGCAGGAACGGTACGAGGTATACGATTGCCCAACACATGCCGAGCACGACCATCGTAACGCCCAGTTTCACCGGCGTCTTTTTGATATAATTAGCTTCCATAAATGACCTCCTTGATTAAATAATTATGATGATTACATTGTATTTACATTACGATTCGACTATATCAGCGGGATCCACCTCGTCTATTTTCTTTATCGTCCACCCCGTGAATCCGAAAAGGATGCCCACGAACGGATTGATGAGATTGAAGAAACAGAACGGCAGATACGCTGTCGTAGCGACGCCCATGTAGGTACTCATCGCGACCGCGCACGTAGTCCACGGTATGAGCGGTGATGTCACTGTGCCGCAGTCCTCAAGTGCCCTCGAAAGGTTCTGAGGCGCAAGCCCGCGTTTCCGATATTCGTCTTTGTACATCTTCCCTGTTATAAGTATCGACAGATACTGCTCTCCGCAGATCACATTAATAGCAAGTGCCGTCAGCATCGTCGCGAGGATGAGACTTCCCGTCCCTCTCGCCGCTTTCAGGATAGCGTTTGCTATCGCGCCCAGCATGCCCGCAGAATACATGATGCCTCCAAAAGTCAGTGAACATAGAATAAGTGAAATGGTCCACATCATCCCCTGAAGACCGCCTCTGGTCAGCAGCTCATCAAGCATCTTATTCCCCGTATCTGCGACAAACCCATTCTCAAGCACATTGCCTATGAGAGCGATATCTTGTCCCTGCACAGTCATAGCGCACAACACGCCAAGCAGTATACTCACCACCAGCCCTGGTATAGCCGGTATCTTGAAAACGATCATCGCGATTATGATCAGTACCGGAAGTATCAGCAGCGGATTTATCGTGAAGCTCACTTTTAAGGCTGACATTACTGCATGTACCGTTCCGTTGCTTCCCGACGCGCCGCTGACATACTTCAGATTAAAGACGGCGAACATTATGAGCGCGATCGTATAACTGACTCCCGTCGTATACGATATGCGCGAACAGAGTCGTGCCTGCCGCTGCAGGCGCGAGATTTGTTGTGTCCGAAAACGGTGACATCTTATCTCCGAAGTAACCCCCGGAAATGACTGCCCCAGCAATCACAGGAGCAGGTATACCCATACTCGTACCTATACCGATAAGCGCTACGCCCATCGTCCCTGCCACTGTCCACGAGCTGCCCGTAGCCACACCTACTATTGAACAGACGAGCATACATGTTACCAGAAAAAACTTCGGTGACAGGATCATCAGCCCGTAATATATGAGACTCGGCACTATGCCGCCTATGATCCACGCCGCGATTATTATCCCGATGCAGCACGCTATGAGTATCGCCTGAAGAGCGCCCGTGATACTGCTGAATATTCCCTGCTCTATTTCCTTCCATGGCTTTTTTATCACGAATACCGCGAGGCATGCCGCGACTATCGAAGCAGTAATGAGGGGTATCTGCACGTCCCAGTGAAGCTTTGTGAGTGACAGCAGCAGCAGTCCGAGCATCGTTACTATAGGTATGAGTGATATCACAATACCCGGCTTCTTTCCTATATTATTTAGCTCTCGTTCCGATCCCATAGGATCATCACTTTTGTCTATTGTCTTGTTTTTCAATGTCCTGCCTCCGGCATCCTGCCGGCAGATTCGTCTGCCGGCTTCAGATATATTTATTCAGGCTAACAAACTGTCGCGAGATACTCTCCTAGGATCTTGATCCCCTTTTCAATCTGTTCTTCAGAAACAAGAGTGAAGTTCAGTCTCACACCGTTCTTTTTGACATTAGATGGATAAAACGACTCTCCCGGTATATACGCTACGCCCGCGTCAAGCGCGCCCTGCAGCAGCTCAGTCGAATCTAGTCCTTCTGGAAGTTCAAACCATATGAACATACCGCCTTCAGGACGAATGATTCTGACGTTACTCGGGAAATACTTGTCCATTTCAGCAAGCATTAAATCGCATTTCTTTAAGTAGAGTGCTTTAATCTTATCAACATGAGCCTCAAGATCGAACTCATCCATATACTTTACCGCGAATACCTGTACGTACTCATTGCACTGCAAGTCCCATGTCTCTTTTATTTCTTCAGCAAGTGAAGCGATCTTTGGCTCACCGCATAAGAACGCGATTCTCAGCCCCGGCGCCATGATTTTCGAAAACGATCCAAGATAAATGATCTTGTCCTGTGTGTCCATCGATTTGAGAGTCGGGACGAAATCACCTTTAAAACGCAGCTCACCATAAGGGTTGTCCTCGACTACGACCACATCGTGTTTTGCTATCACATTCATGAAAGCTTTTCTTCTTTCGAGTGACCAAGCTTTGCCTGTAGGGTTCTGGAAATTAGGAATGACATACACCATCTTGACCTTGTCATTTTGAGATAAGATTCTTTCAAGTTCATCTACGTCCATACCGTCGTCATCTGTCGCGACTCCGATATAATCTACGCCATAAGGACGACACGCGTTTATCGCGCCAAGGTAGCTCGGACTTTCTGTCAATACGACATCTCCTTCATCAAGGAACATATTCGCTATAAGCGCGAGTCCCTGCGTTGCTCCTGTAGTCATGCATAGGTTTTCTTTCGAGCAGTCTATCTTCTCTTTCGTGGAAAGTCTGCCGACCAATTTGTCAAGCATCGGGCCATAACCTTTAGTAAGGCCGTACTGGAAAGCAGATGCTCCTTTTTCATCTATCATATCGTCAGCTGCTTTTTTATAGTCGTCAAGAGGAAACAGAGCCGGATCAGGAAGTCCCGCGGCAAACGATATAACATCAGGTTTTGCCGAGATCTTCTTCTGAACGTCTCTGATAGCAGATGGCTTTATTCTGTCCATTCTTGTTGAAAATTTCATTTATTGATCCTCCTCGTAATAATAAACGTTCACTTTTGAATGATTATATGTACCGTGTTATGTGTTGCGTCTGTCAGAACGCAGTTCTATTATTATGACATATTTTTATCATACCTTACCTTACCTTGTCAAGGCAAATTTTAAAAAATAATAGACATTTAATTTTCTCCTTGCGTTCTATTCTTTGTTGTGCTATATTCTAATTGTCAGAACAATGTTCTATTTGTTAGAACTAACGGACGTGAGATAATTATAGCCCAAGCGTTCCAATATCAATTCATAAACCTATATTTTACACTTAATAAAACGGAGGACCAATGCGAATGGATAAAATCAAACTCACAACAGAACGCTGCAAGGGATGCTATTTATGTATAGCAAACTGCAAGCCTCAGGCGTTGAGTATATCTGATGAAGTAAATGCCAAAGGCGTCAAAGTTATACAGGTCGATCAGGAAAAGTGTGTACAGTGCGGAGCGTGCTACTCCATGTGCCCTGACCGAGTGATAGAAATTCTTTAGGAGGACTTGCTTAATGGAAAAGAAAATAATGAAGGGCAATGAAGCCCTGGCTGAAGGAGCTGTCCGCGGTGGATGCCGCTTTTACGCAGGCTACCCTATCACCCCTCAGTCCGAAATACTTGAGTGGATGGCTAAGAGACAACCGGAGGTGGACGGAGTATTCGTCCAGGGAGAATCAGAGATCGCAAGCGTGAACATGACATACGCGGCGAGAGCTATGGGAGCTAGAGCTCTTACATCGACATCCGGTCCGGGATTCTCACTTTATCAGGAAGGCATCGCCTACTGGGTGAGCGCCGGCATGCCGTGCGTAGTAGCGTGCGTGCAGAGATTCGGTATCGGCGACGGATTCATCTTCGCCGGACAGGACAATTACTGGCAGGCTGTCAAAGGCGGCGGCAACGGTGACTATCACCTCATCACTCTCGCGCCGAACAGCGTGCAGGAATGTCACGACATGGCGTATGAGAGTTTCGGCATAGCTGAAAAGTGGATGCACCCTGTGCTCCTTCTCTCCGATGGTACTATCGGTCAGATGGTAGAGCCATGCGAGCTCAAGCCTATGCAGGAATACGATATGGATCAGCCTTGGGCGACCATGGGCGTGAAACCGGGTGAAGACCACAAAGTCATAACAGATATCACCTACTTTGAAGATCTCGACGAATGGAATGAGAAGTATCTTCAGAAGATGAGAAAAATAAGTGAAGAAGAGCAGCGCTGGGAAAACATCTGCGTAGAAGACGCGGACATCGTCCTCGTAGCTTACGGCATATCATCAAGAGTCGCTGAAGGCGCTGTGGCGAGAGCAAGAGAAGAAGGCTTCAAGCTCGGGCTCATCCGTCCGATCACACTCTGGCCGTATCCACGCAAGGCATTCGAAGAGATACCTGACACATGCCGCGGCGTAGTCACCGTCGAAGTCAACATGATGGGACAGATGCGCGAAGACGTGATCATTACTTTAAAGGGAAAGTTCCCTACTTACGCATATGCTACAAGAAGAAGCGTCGCGAAAGTCGATGAGATCATCGCTTACGCAAAGGACGTATACGACGGGAAAGTCAAGGAAGAGGAGGTATATTAATGTCTGATAGAGCAAGAAAAACGCCGGACATCATGTACTGTGAAAACAGATTCTGCGCCGGCTGCGGCCACGCGTTATTCAACCGCATACTGGGTGAGGTCCTGACTGAGATGGACATCATCTCCGACACGGTCATATGTTCAGATATAGGATGCAATCACCAGTTCCAGTTCTGCATGAACGTGGATACGATCGTTCCTCCGCACGGGAAAATGGGTGCGGCACTTACTGCAATGAAAAGAGTCCGTCCGGACAAATACGCTATGACTATCGCGGGAGACGGCGGCGCTTACGCTATCGGCCTCGGTGAAACTATGGCAGCGGCGGCAAGAAATGAAAATGTCACGTTCTTTGTAATGAACAATACGGTATACGCTATGACAGGCGGCCAGCTGGCCCCTACTACTATGATCGGTCAGAAGACAGCGAGCACACCTCTTGGACGTACAGAGGCAGCCAATGGACAGAGCACGAACGTATTCGATCTCATGGGCGGTCTCGATATCGCTTACCTCGCGAGAACGACGATAACAAATCCCGCGAACGTCGCTAAGACGAAAAAGATGGTACGCAAGGCTCTCGAAAAGCAGCGCGATGGCAAGGGATTCTCTCTTCTTGAAGTCCTGGATCCATGCCCGACGAACTGGGGCATGAAGCCTGCGGACGCGATGAAGCACATCGATGAAGTAGTCAGCAAATATTACCCGCTCGGCGAAGTGATCGATAAATAAGGAAGGAGCAAGATATGTTAGAAACTATAATTTGTGCCGGCCTTGGCGGGCAGGGCGTGCTGACAGCGGGCAAGATCCTGCTCGGCGTCGCCAATGACCAGGACCTGAAGTTCACATGGTTCCCGGCTTACGGAAATGAAATGCGCGGAGGCAGCGCGAGCTGCAATGTAGTGCTGAGCGACAAGAGGATCGCGAGCCCTTACTGCGACCACCCTGACATCGTCATGGCGATGAGTGAATCGGCTATCGATGAATGGGAAGCG
>CALDNM010000021.1 GCA_937915045.1 uncultured Clostridia bacterium | reverse complement strand
ACGTGTTGTCGCTCTGCCGGACGATACGCTGGATATTTCAGGCGGCAGGGTCTATGTGGACGGCAGGGAGCAGGATCAGAGTTTCACGAAGGACGGCGTGACGCCGGGAAATGTGAACAGCTATAAGGTCCCGAAGGGCACGGTGTACGTGATGGGTGACAACCGTAAGAAAAGTTATGACAGTCGCTTCATCGGGCCGGTGAAAATAAGCAAGATATACGGGAAAGCAGTATTCAGACTTTTCCCGATCAAAAAGGCCGGGACGCTCAAAGCGTACGGCGGTGATATTAAATAACAGAAGGTGCGATAAAAGAAATGGAAAATCAGACCAGCGAAACAAAAACAAATAGTGAGAAAAAGAAAGATACTGTCAGCAACAGGACGTTTATCATAGCGCTCGTCATAGTTATAATACTGGGCGTGCTGCTGAACGTGTTCATCGGATCGGTCAGGGTCAAGGAGACTTCGATGCTACCGAACTTTGTGGAAAATGATCATCTCCTTATAAATAAGATGGCTTATAAAATCGGTGAGCCGGAGCGAGGCGATGTGATCATCTTCAAGAAGACGGTCTACGGTGATAGCGAGAGGCTCATAAAGAGAGTCATCGGGCTGCCAGGCGACACGATCACGATCAAAGACAATGAAGTGTATCTGAATGGAAAGAAGCAGGATCAGAGTTATACTCACGACGGCATAACGCCGGGGAACGTGGAAAACTATACAGTACCGGCTGGACAGCTTTACGTGATGGGAGACAATCGGATCGTGAGTCTGGACTCGAGGCCGAAGGAAACCGGAACAGTGAGCATAAGCAAGGTGAAGGGCAAGGTCATATTCAGGCTGACACCGCTGAATAAATTCGGTACTATCCCGCATTACGGAGGGGATGAATAAGAAAAATGAAGAAGAAAAAAAGGATGCTTGTAGCGAACAATAAAAAAGCCCGCCACGAGTTTTTCATAGATGATGTCTACGAGGCGGGGATAGCCCTGACCGGCACTGAGATCAAATCGGTGAGGAACGGTAAGGTCAATATCAGGGACGCCTACGCGAGGATCGAGAATGGTGAGGCATTTGTCATCGGTATGCACATAAGTCCTTATGAACAGGGAAATATTTTCAATGTGGATCCGCTGCGCAAAAGGAAGCTGCTTCTCCACAAGAGGGAGATCAGGAAGCTTGAAGAGGCTCAGCAGCAGCAGGGGCAGACGCTTGTGCCAATAAAGATGTACATCAATGAGGAAGGCCTGGCTAAAATAGAAATAGCTGTGGCTCGAGGCAAAAAATTATATGATAAAAGGGCGGACATCGCTAAGAAGGACGCCGATAGAAAAATGCAGCAGGCAAGGAGGAAATGGAATGAGTGATTTTTTTGAGAAAGCTAAAACTTTGGGCGCGAGAGCGGCTGAAGGAGCAAAAGACGCTGGAGAAATAGGCAAATACAAGGTCAGCATGCAGAGCAAAAAGGGAGACATCAAAGATGAACTGGCTGAGATAGGCAAACTCGTCTATTCTAAGTATCAGGAAGCGGGCGAAGAAGGTTTGGACGATTCTGTACTTGAGCACGCTAAGAAGATAGATGGTATCAATAAAGACATCCAGGATCTTCAGGCTAAGATCGACGCTGTCAAAGAGGATTGAAAGGATCCTGCGCCGAAGCTCTGATATCTTTGCGGACTTCAGTTACATAGATATCCGGCTGCTCGAACATCGAGCATCTGTGGCTTGGGCTCTGAGGCTGGTTTACAGCGAATGAAAATGGGTATATACTATATATCCATTTAAGGGGGTGTAATGGTTTCGACAGGGATGCCGAATTATGGTAAGCGGATCGAAGTTTGCTCAGTCTTCGTTAAACAGGGCACGTTAAATATAAACGCTAAAAATACAAACAACAATTACGCATTAGCTGCATAGTTCAGCTGGCTGCCTGAGGGTAGCGCGTCGTCGGCCCGATCTCACCTGCAGGACGGATAACCGGCGTCATAATGCAGGAAACCTCGTGTGAATTCCCGGCAGCATGAGGGACTAACGGGATAGCGGAGGACGGAACCTGCCATCGGGGACCGCTCGAAGCGAATAAATCTATCAATGGCTATATCCGTAGAAAGCCATATGGACGTGTTTTTGGACGCGAGTTCGACTCTCGCCATCTCCACCATACAAATAAAAACAGGATCCGCAAGGGTCCTGTTTTTATTTGTATAATGAACTGGAGAGTCGAACTCGCGTAGAGAGCGAGCGGAGGAGCAGCCAGAGGCTGCGTTCATCTTAATATAGATCGGCCCGCGCTGAGCACGGGCCTTCCTCTTAAAATCATACTGCGATTCTAGTTTGCAATGGAACAATT
>CALDNM010000020.1 GCA_937915045.1 uncultured Clostridia bacterium | reverse complement strand
GCCGCTGGGACATACGGGCTTAGGAGATTCTCCCTACGCGCCGCTGTCTTGTTTTGCCGGGAATCCTTATTTCATAGATCTCAATATACTCGTAAGGAAAGGACTCCTCACACGAAAAGAACTTAGTACAAGGATGTTCGGTATCGATCCATGCAGCATCGATTACGCTAAACTGAGCGAATTACGAGAAAAAGTCCTGCGCCGCGCCTTCATGAATTTCGAACCTACCGGTGATTTCATGAAATTCAAATATGAAAACGCGAGCTGGCTCGACGACCACGCTCTTTTTATGGCTGTGAAGAACAAATTCGGAGGATCTTCCTGGTCAGACTGGGACAACGATATCAAGACCAGAAAGCGTGACGCGCTCAAGCGATACACTAAGGAACTGTCCGAGGACATTGAATTCTACAAATGGGAACAGTATGAATTCGATCTCGAATGGTTCGCTCTGAAAAAACACGCAAACGCTCACGGTATAGAGATAATCGGTGATATGCCGATATATACGGCTTACGACAGTTCGGACTGCTGGGCCAATTCATATCTTTTCATGCTTGATAAAAACAAAAACCCGATCTCTGTAGCGGGCTGCCCTCCGGACGACTACTCGCCCGACGGACAGTTATGGGGAAATCCTGTATATAACTGGAACAATATCAGGAGGCATTCTTACAGATGGTGGATCAGCAGGATACGCCAGAACCTGAAATTCTTCGATATAGTACGCCTCGACCATTACCGCGGCTTTGACTCATTCTACAGCATTCCTATGGGAGAAACGACAGCACGCCACGGCACTTGGAATCCGGGTCCCGGTATGTCGTTCTTCAATTATATAAACAAGACACTCGGCCGTTCGAAATTCATAGCTGAAGACCTTGGCTTTCTCGACGACTCAGTCCGCGATATGATAAGGCAGAGCGGTACTCCTGGCATGAAAGTCCTTCAGTTCGCGTTTGAAGACGGACCTGCAAGCGAGTATCTGCCTCATAATTATCCAAAGAACTGCGTAGCATACACCGGCACACATGACAACGATACAGCGCGAGGCTGGTACAACAGTCTAAGCAGCGAGGGAAGAAGTTTTTTCCGCGATTATACCGGAAGATTAGATATAAATGAAGCCGATGCAGCGGCTGAAATGATAGGGCTCGTCCAGAGAAGCCCCGCTGACACATGCATCATTCCTTTCCAGGACATCCTGGGTCTTGGAAGTGAAGCAAGAATAAATATACCGGGGACGATCGAAGGTGACTGGCGCTGGCGTATGAAATACAACGATTTCAGCAGTGCAGTAGCGAAAAGAACAGCGGACATGACAGAAGCGTGCGGACGCGCTGAATGGATAAAAGAAAAGAAAAAAACAAATGAAAAACAATGATACAGTGAAGAAAAGGAAGGCTGCAGCGGCCGGAAATATAGGGATAGACATTATCCCGCAGTTCAAATGCAAAGAATCGTCCTGCTTCGATGATGTGATAAAACCCGGACATATCACTCATATCGAAGGAAGTGAGATACATCCCGGAGGGAGCCCTGCTAACACCGGTCTCGCGATGAACATCTTCGGTACCGACACCATCATTTGCGGTAAGACAGGAAATGATCATTTCGGGCAGATGCTGAAAAACATGATCACTTCTCTCGCGGGCAAAAAAGCCGCGTCGGGCCTTATTCCCGATGAAGATATACATACAGCATGGAGCGTCATCCTCGCGGTCCCGGGATTAGACAGATCGATACTCCAGAACCCGGGCGCGAACGATCTTTTCGGATGCGATGACATAGACTTTGACACTATATCAGAGTGCTCACTTCTCCACTTCGGACATCCCCCTTCAATGAAAAAAATGTATTCAAACGAAGGCGAAGAATTGACAAAACTCTTTAAAAAAGCTCATTCGAACGGACTGCTTACATCTCTCGATATGTGTTCAGTGGATCCCGATTCAGACGCCGGGAAGCAGGACTGGAAAAAAATACTTGAGCACATCCTTCCTCTGACCGATTTTTTTGTGCCGAGCGAGGATGAACTCAGATATATGCTGAAAGCGAGAAAAGACACAGCGCCGGACGCGCTTGCCGCGGAAGCCAGGAAAATGGGAGCATCGAACATCCTTATCAAATGTGGAAGCAAAGGTATGTATTACTCAAACGGAGACGCTCAGGCAATATCAGAGATCGCCTCAAAACTCGAAATCCCGGCAGGCAGCATGGAAAGCTGGACTGACGCGAACGGTTACGCTCCGGCAAAAAAGGTAAAAAAAGAAGTATCGGGGCTCGGCGCCGGCGATACTTCTATAGCTGCTTATCTTTCCGCAATGCTGCAGGGCCTGCCATTCGAAAAATGTGTCGATCTTGCCCTCACAGAAGGCGCGTTATGCGTAGGGACGCCTGACGCTCTCAGCGGCCTTCTTCCATTCGAACAGCTTTGATATGATCACGCTTTCAGGATATGATCGCCGCCGGCGATGATACTTTTCACAGTTTTTTCAGCGGTATCCCTGTCATCGGCTTTTGCCATGACATAAAGTTTTATCTTTGGCTCTGTACCTGACGGTCTCACGATCGCGGAGCAGCCGCCCTCAAGATCATAGAACAGGACATTGCTCTTCGGAAGTCCGGTATCACTGATCTTCCCTGTTTTTATCTCTGTGACAGTCGAGTTGTCATAATCTCTGATTTTGTCAACTTTAAGCCCGCCGATCTCATTTATCGGCTCGCTCCTCAATTTCGTCATTATCTCCCGCATTTTCTTAGGGCCATCGAATCCTTCGATCGTATAGGAAACCACTTTTTCACTGAACCAGCCGTATTTTTCGTACAGCTTCTGCATCGCCTCATACAGATCCATGCCCTTCAGCTTATACCAGCATGCCATCTCCGCGATCAGCATCGAAGCTATCACGGCGTCTTTATCGCGCGCGTAAGTGCCGCTCAGATATCCGTAGCTCTCCTCGAACCCAAGCAGGAAAGTATAGTCCCCGCTCGCTTCGAATTCCTTGATCTTCTCCCCAATATATTTGAATCCGGTAAGTGTTTCGAACAGCTTTATGCCATTGTCTTCGCATACTTTATTGGCCATCGTCGTAGTGACGATACTCTTAACTACAGCACTGTTTGACGCCAGTATGCCCTTATCTCTTCTCACCGTGATCAGATAATCCAGCAAAAGAACGCCCATCTGATTGCCGCTCAGCGTTTCATAATCATCTCCGTTCCTGACTACTGTCCCGCATCTGTCACCATCCGGATCCGTTCCGATTATCAGGTCGATCCCGTTTTCACGCGCCATCCCGATAGCGATATCAAACCCCTCTTTGTTCTCCGGGTTCGGTGACGCTACCGTTGGAAAATCACCGTCCGGTTTCATCTGCTCAGGCACCGTCAGGACGTGCTTCATGCCCAGTCTCTTCATGACTTCCGGAACGAGCTTGTAACCCGAACCGTGGAAAGGCGTATATATTATCGAGAAATCGTCCGCGGCCTTTTCGACATATTCTCTGCCTACCGACTGCTCCAGGACTTTTGCCATATAAAGCTCGTCCATCTCTTCTCCAAGCATATCCACCATGCCGTCTTCGCATGCTTTTTCAAACGGGATCACCTTCACATCATCGAAAATGTCGATCCTGTCCAGTCTTTCCGATATCTGCGCCGCGTGTTCCGGCGGCAGCTGAGCACCGTCCGCCCAGTA
>CALDNM010000019.1 GCA_937915045.1 uncultured Clostridia bacterium | reverse complement strand
TGGTATATGATCAATCATATACCAAGCTTGATGATCAGCACTCTGATGTCCTTGCTCATCGCGAGGAACATCTTTCTCATGCTTTCCGCCTGTCTGATCTCCTTGCTGTCCGCTACTATGGAACTGAGCTTTGTCACTCCGTCCACGAGAAGAGCTATCTCTTCTCCAAAATCCTCCGCGAGCTGTTCTTTCGAATAGTCCGTATCTTCGACAACATCATGAAGAAGACCGGCGGCGACCGTAGCCTCGTCCATCCCAAGCTCAGCAAGTATTTTCGCCACTGCCATAGGATGGATTATATACGGTTCGCCCGATTTTCTTAACTGCCCGGCGTGCATTTTTGACGCAACATCAAATGCTTTAGCTATGAGATCCATATCATAGTTAGGATTGATTTCTTTGATGCTGTCCAGGAATTCCTGTCTGGTCTCCATTGCCGTCTTCCTCCGGGCGGATGTTATTTTTTGCCCTTTTTCTTCTTTTTCTTGTTTGACTTTTTCTTATTTCCACCGCCGTTGTTTTTCTTCGGCTGCTTGGCGGATGTGTTTTCTTTTGTATCCGCCGGTATGCTTTCAGTGCTTTCCTGCGGAGTATCCTTCACATCGTAATCTTCTTTTGATATCTCTATAGCGTCCGACTTCTTGTCTTTCTTCGGCGCGCCCTGATATTTATTTTTCTTTTTCTGTTTTGCCTTCTGTCCCTTTTCATAATCGGACTGCTCATTCTTGCGCTCCATCTGATAATAGAGAGGCGAGCACAGGAATATCGATGAATATGTACCTGTTATTACACCTACCATCAACGGCATGATGAACTCTCTTATCGTTGAGTTCGTCATTATGAGCAAAGGTACCATGACTATCAGTGTCGTGAACGAAGTCATGAGTGACCTTGTAAGAGTCTGGTTGATGCTCTTGTTGATCAGATCAAGCTGGTTCGATCTCTTCATGAACCTGTTGTTCTCTCGTATCCTGTCGAATACAACGATAGTATCGTTTATCGAATAACCTACTACAGTCAGGATAGCCGCGATGAACGGGTTGTTGACCGTTACTCTGAAAATCGCGTAGAACGAACATACTACCAGTACGTCATATACTACACCTGTGATAGCCGCCGCTCCGAACTTCCATTGCCTGAACCTTAGCCGTATATATATCAGCATGCCGAGTGCCGCGAGAAGCAGTGCCTCTATAGCGTTTTTCTGCAGTTCTTTTCCTATAGTCGCTCCGTAGTTCTCGATCTCAAGTACATCAGATTCCTGTATGCCGAACTTCGACTGCATCTCCGTTATGACTTCATCTCTCTTATTGTTGTCCATCGAAGTCGTTGTCTTTATGATGACTTCATGTTTGTTGTCCCCGGAGTAGATGACAGACATCTGCTTCGTGTTTATATCGTTGTCTTTCATGACCTTTTCGATCTGAGTTGTCGATACTTTCTTGCCCATATCGATATGCATCATGGTACCGCCTGTGAAGTCGATGCCGTAATTGAAGCCTCCGATAAGGAAAGCGATGAGACCGGCACCGACCACCACGATCGATATGCCGTAGAATATCTTTCTGTGACTGATAAAGTCAAATTCGCGTTTTATGTCGAATGCCGGTGTTCCGTCATGCCCCACACCGAACATCTTTGGCGTTCCGAACCTTCTGCTGTTCGCGATGATATTCAGGAACAGCTGTGTTACGAACACTGCTGTGAAGATACTCGCTATTATGGAAAGCATAAGTGTCCACGCGAAGCCTCTTACAGAACTCGTACCTATCTGATACAGTATGATCGTAGCGATAAGCGTCGTGACCTGAGAGTCTATGATCGTAGACAGGGCTCGCTTGTATCCCGTCTGCACTGCCACCCTCACGGTCTTGCCGGCGACTATCTCTTCAGTTATTCGTGAGAATATGATGACGTTGCCGTCGACCGCCATTCCGATACCCAGGATGATACCTGCGATACCTGGCAGCGTAAGTACGCTCCCCATGACTGCCATCGCGATGACGATAAGTAAAACGTATAACGTCAAAGCTATGTCCGCAGCCACGCCCATAATTCTATATGCGCATATCATTAGTATGTATATTATCAAAAGTCCTATAAGACCGCCTTCGATACTCTTTGTCAGAGCATTGTACCCGATCTCCGCTGTCTGCGATGAAGATGTGACTTCATGCAGTGTCACAGGCAGTGATCCGCCTCGTATCAGAGCTGCCAGATTTGAAGCTGAAGCTTTTGTAAAGCTTCCGGATATCTCGCATGAACCACCGGATATGACTTCCGAAGGTACAGGCGCTGATATGACCTGTCCGTCAAGTGTTATGACGATACTGTTTTTCTTAACAGTCGACGTCTTATCGTTTTTGTAAATGTTTTTCGATGTGCCGCCGTTCATGCACTTCTGCGTAGCAGTAGCAAACGCTTTCGTGCCGGCATTGTCCATCTCGACATTTACCACATATCCGTTCCCGTCATTGCTCTGCCCCGATTCGGCCTTCTTGATGTTGCCGCCGTCCAGCACGTGTGTACCATCGGCCATAGTGAATTCGAGTTTAGCCGTCTTGCCTATCTGTTTGATAGCGTCCTGGGAATTAGTGACTCCCGGAAGTTCAACTCTTATTCTCTTTGATCCTTCGATGGCGACCGTAGGGTTAGCTATGCCCATTTCGTCTACACGCTTAGTGAGGACTTCTTTCGTCTGCTCCATCAGTTTCGTCAGATCGGATCCGGTCTCTTTGGTATCTGCCTCAAGTACCACATAGACTCCGCCTTTGATGTCGAGACCGAGTTTTATGTCGTCTTTTATAGCGTTGATACTGCCGATCCCGAAAAGTGTGACATACCAGCCGACCACGATCACCGCGACCACCAGTATTGCCAAGACCTTTCTTTTTCGTTCTTTCATTTTTGCACCCGCCTTTAAGTTATTTTTGCATACCTTATATTTTACACTTTTTGGTACTTGTATACAACCCTATATCGTAACAAATAGGCTATCCTCAGCGGATAGCCTATGATTTGCGAACTTTTTATAAACTATTTGTTCTCTGCGTCTTCTTCCGGTTTCTCATCGGCTTCTTTCGCTGCTTGGTCAGCAGCAAACGCAGCGTCTTCCGCCTCTTCCGCCTCTTTGGCTTCCCTTTCTTTGGCAAGCCTTTCGTTTTCGGCTTCGAGATCGGCTTTTGTCTTGAGCCTCTTCGGCATCTTGCGTTTTGGCGCTTCTTCCTCTTCCGGCTCATCTTCAACCGGCTCAGGAGCTCTTTCCGCAGGATTGACGACTTTTGAAACAGCCCATCTCATCATCTCGAACTTGACTTTGTCAGCTCCGACCTGAACAACGATAGACTCGTCCTTTGTCTTCACGATCTTTCCGCAGAGACCTCCGATCGTAATGATCTGGTCGCCTACAGTCAAAGCGCTTCTCATCGAATTAACTTGCTTTTCCCTCTTCTTCTGTGGTCTGATCATCAGGAAATATAGAATCACGATCATCAGTACCAGGAAAATAAGTCCAGCATAACTTTTCATTATATTCCTCCTTTAGGTTGCATTTATTTATCTATCCTTCTGGTGCCGGCGATGGGGATCGAACCCATACGGTGTCACCACCACAGGATTTTGAATCCTGCACGTCTGCCAGTTCCATCACGCCGGCTTACAAAATGCCACACAATGCTTGAACGGCACAATGTGATAATTATATCTTATGCGTTTGTCATCGTCAACTCTTCATCTGAAATAATGCGGATTTTTTTACGACTCAGTATATCATACATTACAGGAATGACGATAAGAGTCATGATCGTCGCGTAAAGCAATCCTCCTATGCACACTACAGCCACCGGCTGCATCATTTCCGAACCGTTTCCAATGCCGATCGCCAGCGGTATGACTGTCGTAAGCGCCGTCATCAGCACAGGCCGTATCCTCGCGGCCCCCGCCTCAATGAGCGCTTCCCTCTTTTCCATTCCCGACCGTCGCAGCTGGTTCACGTAATCTATCAGCACTATAGCGTTGTTCACAACTATTCCCTGCAGCATGACGAATCCTATCATAGATACTACACTTATCTCATATCCCGCTATGATAAGTCCTATCATTCCTCCCGTGAACGCTAAAGGCACGCTGAACATGACTATGAACGGCGAAAGCAGTGACTGGAACTGTGCCACCATTACAAGATAAATCATGAGCATGCCAAGGAGCAGCATCTCAAGAAGCTGTTTCATCGCGTCCATGATCGTATCATACTGCCCGCTGTATTCCACCGAAACAGAAGACGGAAGATCCATCTTCGATACCGCGCTTTTGACTTTATCGGTCATCTTCGTGATATTGTACCCGTTCGATGTGTTGGCAGTAACATTTATCATCCGTTTCTGATTCTCGCGGTTTATCTGACTGAGTGACTCGGTCTCACTTATATCCGCGATATCCGAAAGTCTTACTTTCTTCGTCGATGAAGACGCTGATGACTGCGACGCCCCGTTTGAAGAACCTCCGCTTCCCGCGGTCAGCTTGATGTTTCCCAAATTCTGTTTTGTTATCAGGGAACCTTCTCCTCCTTTTATCACTACATCTCTCGCGGAACCGTCATACTGTATAGAAGTCGCCGTCACAGATTTTTGCAGAAGCGCTGAAATCTGCGCGTATACCTGTGAAACAGTGAGGCCGTTTTTCATAGCCTTGTTCTTGTTTATCGTCACCTTCATTTCAGGTGTTGAGTTCTCATTCGTATCAGAAACATCTTTAAGCCCTTTGATAGATGACATCTTGTTCTCGACCTGTACCGCCGATGTGCGAAGGTCACTCAGATCATCGGAATATACATAGAGACTTATCTCACCGCCTCCGAATGCCGACGAAGATGATGAAATATCCATTTCTCCAGTCGCTGTGATCTCGCAGTTGTATTTTTTCCCAAGCTTCTCTATCTTGCGCGCTGTCGAAGGAGCCTCTTTGATATGATCATCGTCCATCATTATATACATCGAAACATTACGGAAATCATCCTGCCCAGCGCTTATTCCAAGCAGCGACGATGTCGTGTTCGACAGCATCGTGCCGACAGTCTTCACTCCCGTCATCTTCTGTATAGACGCGTTCATCTCATTGCACGCATTCTCTGTTTCTTTTCTTGTCGCGTCATCAGGCATCGTTATCTGTACGGATATCTGCTGCGTCGCCATGCTGGGCATGTATGTGAATCCTCTTGTCATGAGTACTCCTGCCGATAACACAAGAAGAGCTACCGCGGCTGAAATAACGACAGCCTTATGATCAAGAGCCCAGCTTACAGCTGCTTTATATTTGTTTAAAGCGCGGCTGCCCTGCCGCAGGACCGTATTCTTTTTCGTTTTAGTCAGCATGACAGATCCCATCATCGGGACCATAGTAAGAGCTATAAACAGACTTGCCAGAAGTGAATATGACACTGTGAGCGCCATGTCGACAAATATCTGCCTTGTCAGGCCTTCAACAAAGACGATAGGGATAAACACGCATATCGTCGTCAGCGTCGACGCTGTGATCGCGCCCGCCACCTGCGCGGCTCCGGACACCGCTGCTTTGATTTTGGTATACCCCAGATCTCTCAGCCTGTAGATATTTTCAATAACGACTATCGAATTATCCACAAGCATACCGACGCCTACCGCGAGCCCGGCAAGTGATATCACATTTATCGTGACGCCCGTAAAGTACATCAATACTATCGCGAATGTGACGCTGATCGGTATAGAAAGAGCCGTTATCAGCGTCGGTTTCCAGTCCTTAAGGAAATACATGAGTATGAGTATCGCCAGAAGAGCTCCGATCAATATATTGTTCAGGACAGAATCTATTACTACGTGTATATAGTCTCCCTGATCGGAAAGTGTGTCGAATTTCAGACCGCTGTATTCGCTTTCAAGCTTATTGAATTTAGTCTGTATGTTATCCGCGACCGTGGTCGTCGCGTAATCGGACTGCTTATTGAACGTGAGGAGTATCCCGTCTTTGCCGTTTATCTTCGCGTAGACATCCTTTCCGTTATTCACATACTGCACAGACGCTACATCGCCGAGTTTTACCGGATCGACTCCGGAGATCCCGCTGTCCGCTATGACCAGATCTTTCAGATCTCCGACAGACTTTATCTTATCCCCTACGTTCACCATAAAATCAGTGCCGCCGTCTGAAACATATCCGGCAGGTATGTCTATATTCTGCGCCTGGAGAAGCTGCGCTATATTCGCTTTCGTAAGGCTGCCGGAAAGATCCGTGGCACTTAGCGCGGAACTCTTTGAACTGCCGATCTGTGAAAGTGAAGACTTCAGCTGTGAAAGCGCGGACGTCAGTGAACTCTGTCCGGAAGTTATCTCGGACATGGAATTTGAAAGCTTCTGAAGAGTCGTATCACATCCGGCGCTGAGCTTCGCTTTTGCCGCGCTCGCGGAAGCCGTATTTTTATCAACAGAGGAGATCGTTATCCCAAATTTTTTAAGAGCTGATCTATACGGTGAAAGAGATGCTTTTAGAGAATTTATCTGCGCCTGAACACTGGATGCCATCTGCGTATTGCCAGCGGCCTTCAGTTCATCTCTCTTTGTCACAAGCACTTTTATACTATCAAGGGTCTCACCTGCTGAGGCCTTCATACCGGCTGTCTGCACCTGCTGGGCTTCGACGTTCTTCTTTGATGAAGTAAGCTGCTTTTGCTGTGATTTTATCGAAGAAATATTTTTCCTGATGGAACTTTCGCTCGAACCGTACTGTCCCGCGACAGCCGATTTTAATCTCGCATTGGCCTTGTCTATCTTTTTCTGACTCAATGTGACCTGGATCGTCTCATCCACAGTACCGGATTCTGTCATACTAGCGACGCCGTCCGTTCCTTCAAGCTTCCTTCCAAGCTCATTTTCCACAAGCGATGAAAGCTGCGGTATATCCGTACCTGTCCTGCTGACAGCCGCGACAGTGACCGGGATCATGCTGGGGTTCATTTTATATATAGCGGGTTTGCCTACAGAGTCCGCGAAAGACCCCGAAACCTGATCTATCTTGTCTCGTATATCCACAGATATTGTGTCGAGATCCGCCCCGTTGTCGAATTCGAGCATCACCATTGAATAATTTTCTGCAGAGACTGAATTGATATTTTTGAGATTATCAAGAGTACCCATGGATTTTTCCAAAGGCTCAGTCACATTTTTTTCAACTTCTTCCGGAGCAGCTCCGTTGTATGTAGTAATGACTGAAACATAAGGCAGATCTATCGTGGGGAAAAGATCAGGTGTCATTTTTGTAAACGCGACAATACCGAATACTATTATCAGTATGACCACTACCACTATCGTAAAAGGCTTTTTAACACTGAATTTCGGTAACATATCTTCCCCTTCTGCCAACAAAGCATTTAAATTATACCAAAAAATAACGCATAAAAAAAGAGAAAGCATATTGCTCCCTCTTTCTTCTGGTGCGCCTGATCGGATTTGAACCGATACGGTCTCCCACACGCCCCTCAAGCGTGCGCGTCTGCCGATTCCGCCACAGGCGCATATCATAGCCGCTCATTTCGAACAGCTATTATAATATAACACTCTTTCGTATCATTTTCAACAACTTTTTAATGAAAAAGCTGACTATTTCGAGCTGCTCGATGAACTGCCTGAACTGCTCGATCCTGACGTCTCATACTTGCACTTCCAATTGCCGCATCCATAATAATAATTATCGAACACAGGCGATATTTTCGAGTCCAGAGCCGGTGCTTTTATCGCTCCATAAGTCTTGTACAGCACACAATAGTACGGCAGATCATCATTTATGATGCTCTTTATCTGCTTGTACTTATCCTCCGCTTCATTCCCGCTCAGGCCATAATTCAGCTGATCCAGATACTTGTCCAGTTTAGTATTCGAATACCCTGTATAATTTGATGCCCCGCTTGTCGAAAGCAGATCTCTCATATCACAGAGTTCATTTGTCTCATATCCTCCGTAGAAAATATCGTAATTTCCCTTCTTGAGGGCAGCCAGATATGTTTTCTGCGGCGATGCTGTCACATTGACATGTATCCCCAGGCTCTTTATCGATTTGCGGATTATACTCACCGCTTCTTTTCTGTCGGTCGAATCATTCACCAGTATACTGATCGTGAGTTCTTTCCCGCTTTCATCCTCGACCATATCATCATTGTCATCGTCATTGTATCCCGCAAGCTTCAGCATCTTCGCGGCCTTATCGAGGTCGTACTTATACGGCTGACTCGTGCTCTTGACTCCAAGATATCCCGGGAAATACAGATTATCGTTCGTCATCCCGCTGTTGGAATAACAGTTCTGGATTATCGAACTGCAGTTGACAGCTGTCGCGATCGCCTGTCTGACTTTTTTATCGGACATAGCCGTTTTCTTTGTATTGAAACCGATCATTTCCATCTGCGGAGACGCGAAATTCTTTATTTTAACATCTGATTTCTCTATCGTTCCTTCACGGGTTTCCTTTGTCAGCACCATCATCGACAAACTGCTCGATTCGAGAAGATGCAGCGATGAGTCCGTCCCTTTGTTCGGCATCACCTGAAAATAGACCTTGCTCGTCGCTTTGTCACCATGATAGTTGTCATACGGTTTAAGGTAAAGCTGTCTTGTCTTATCAAATTTTATATATTTCAAAGCACCTGTCCCCACAGGCTTGAAATCAGTCTTATTTGAAAGCAGTGAAGAAACGCTGTAATCGTATCTGTGCGCCGGCAGGATCGGGAATGTCAGATGCGCCAGCGACATATCGGAAGCATTATTGAAATAGATACGGCATGTCTTGCTGTTGACCTTCGATACATAACTTATATCTTTCACAAGATCATAATATCTGCATTTGCTGCCCTGCGTCTGATAGGCAGAGACAGAGAACTTCACATCTGAAGCAGTGAGCTGTTTCCCATCCTGGAATTCAGTGTTGACGAGCCTTACAGTAATGCGTCTTTTCGATCTGTCTACATTTATTGTCCGCGCGAGGTTCTTCTGCGGTGTGAGAGTATTATCAAGTGTATAAAGTCCGTCGTATATCAGCTTTGTGATGTGGTATGTATCCTCATCTGTCGATATCGCAGGATTGAGAGTTTTTACACTGCTCATCGCAAGCTGGACTTCATTCTTAGTCGTATATGAAACTCCGCTCGATGTCTTTGAAGTACCGGTACCGCATCCCGCGCACACTAAAACGCATGCTGCAGCTAAAACCGCCGCGAAAATGATCTTTATGGTTTTCTTATTTATTGATTTTTCCATTTGCCTCATCCAGTAATCTGTCTACTTTTTCATATAATTCTTCAAGCGCGCAGTCATTGGAAATGACCGCGTCCGCCATTTTTTCTTTTTCTTCATCGCTCATCTGGCTCCTGATCCTGGCTCTTACCTCTTCAGGGGTGCCTCCGTCTCTCGCGACGACTCTCTTCACTCTCGTCTCTTCCGATGCCGTCACAAGCCAGACCCTGTCCAGTTCTTTATTGAATCCGCTTTCGAAAAGAAGCGGTACGTCCGTGAATACGGGATCTGTCTCCGGATGCGATAATCCTTCAGTTATTATAGCATGTATCTCTCGATGCGTGATATCATTGAGAATTTTTCTTTTTTTGTCATCACTGAATACTACTGCAGCCATCGTCTTCCTGTCAAGACTGCCGTCTTCAGCCAGTATCTCCGGCCCGAAAACAGACGCCAGCTTCAGCAGCACACCGCCTCCGGGCTCCTCTATTTCGTGAGCGATCTTATCCGCGTCGAATACCTGATATCCTCTTTTTATGATATAGTCCGTGACCGTAGACTTACCGCTTCCTATGCCTCCTGTTATACCGATCTTCACTTTATCGTCCCCCGCGTTTTCGCATTTATTTCAATTCGTACCAGGTACTGCCCTCGTTCAGATCCGCCTTGAGCTTGACTTTCAGTTCCATCGCGTTTTCCATATTCTCAGTAAGGATCTTTTCTACCTGTGTTTTTTCATCAGTATATGTCTCTACGATCAGTTCATCGTGGACCTGAAGTATCAGACGTGACTTCATTCCGCGAAGAGCGTCATACACTCTCGTCATTGCTATCTTGATGATATCTGCCGCGCTGCCCTGTATCGGGCTGTTCATAGCGAGCCTCTCACCCATCTGCCTTACCATATACTGAGGAGCGTTGATCTCCTTTATTATACGCTTTCTTCCAAGAATAGTAGTGACATACCCTTGTTCCCTGCAGGAAGCGACTTCTCCATCCATAAAACGTTTCACAGCCTGATGCTTCGCGAAATACTGCTCGATATACTCTTCCGCTTCAGCTCTGCTGACATGTATATTTGAAGAAAGCCCAAACGCGCTCATCCCATATATAACGCCAAAATTGACAGCCTTTGCCCTGCTCCTCTGCTCCGGAGTTATCTCGTCTTCCGGTATCCCGAGTACACGCGAAGCTGTTGCCCTGTGTATATCTTCACCATTGTTGAACGACTTTATCAGTTCTTCATCGCCGCTCATATGCGCAAGCACCCTGAGTTCTATCTGAGAATAGTCAGCTCCCACAAGTATGTGATCGTCTTCCGGTATGAACGCTTTCCTTATCGTGCGTCCCAGCTCCTGTCTTACAGGTATATTCTGAAGGTTCGGATCTGAACTGCTTATCCTGCCCGTAGCCGCGACAGTCTGATTGAAATGAGCGTGTATCCTCCTGTCCGGAGCTATAAGGGGGACAAGCCCGTCCGCGTAAGTCCCCTTGATCTTTGAAAGCGTCCTGTACTCGAGTATCTTCGGCACGACAGGATGATCGTCCACTCTCTTTTCCAGTATATCCGCGCTTGTCGAATATCCGGTCTTAGTTTTCTTGCCTGCAGGTATACCAAGTTTTTCGAACAGTATCGGACCAAGCTGTTTAGGCGAATTGATATTGAATTCTTCTCCCGCAAGTTCATATATCTCCGCCGAAAGTTTATCGATAGCCGCCCCAAGATCGCTTCCTATCTCTATCAGTGTTTCTCTGTCGGCGCGAAAACCGACATGCTCCATATACGCCATTACTTCTATCAGCGGAAGTTCGACCTTATAAAATACCTCTCCCAGATCTTCTTTTTCGATCTCATTCTTTTCCATCGCGGCTATCTGCGCCGTCAGAGCACACCACTTCTTTCCGTATTCGCTGTACTTAGGCGCGATATCGGAAAACATATCGATCTGACTTTCATCATCGATAAAATCCTTTTCCGTCTTGATCGCTTCATTCAAATACTCTTCCGACAGAATAGTTAGATCATATGAACTTCTTCCGGAATCCAGAACATATTTCGCGATAGCTGTATCGAACGCGGTTTCAAATTTATCCGCTCCGCACGCCATCAGCATGTAGTAATCCTTTTTAAGATCCTGTCCGGTGACCTTAGTTCCGCCCGCGCTTATCGCTTTCGCGAACTCTCGGTGAAGTCCGTCTTCATCCGCGCGTCTGCCGCCGAAATCGATGTAGTAATATTCATTTCCCGACATCACCGACGCTCCGGTCATGACCGGCACGTCCTTGTGGTCCTGATCACCGAACACCTTGAGGGTGATCTCCGCTTCTCCGGAAAGGATCTTCAGGACAGGTCTAAAGCCTTCAGCGTCTTTCACGATGTGGTCCTCTGTCTCAGGAAGTTTGAACTTTCCCGAAGTCACCGCGACAGCCTCTTTGGAAGCGGCTGATGAGCCAAGTTTCCTGAGGAATGAGTTGAACTCCAGTTTCTTATATATCTCTACCAGTTTTTCCATATCCGGCCCCTCAAGAAGGAACTCAGAAAAATCAGTCTCGATCGGAACATCCACATCTATCGTCGCGAGTTTTTTGCTCATCAGCGCCTGCTGTGAATATTCCTCTATATTATCACGCATCTTTCCCTTTTTAAGATCATCTATATGTTCGATCACATTCTCGACACTTCCGTATTCCTTTATCAGATTCTCGGCAGTCTTCGGCCCGACTCCCGGCACTCCCGGGATATTGTCCGATGTATCTCCCATAAGTCCTTTATAATCTATGAACTGAAGCGGCGTGAATCCGTATTCTTCCATCATTTTGTCCGCGTCATATACCTCGAACTGAGATACTCCGCGTTTTGTGAATATGACTTTTGTTCTGTCTGTGACAAGCTGGAACTGATCTTTATCGCCTGTGATTATAAGAGGCTCCATCCCCTCTTCCTCGGCTCTCTTTGAGATCGTTCCGATAAGATCATCGGCTTCAAAGCCTTCCATCTCAACGATCTTTATGTTCATCGCGCGAAGGACATCCTTGATAACAGGCATCTCCATAGCGAGTTCAGGCGGCATCTTTTTTCTGCCCGCTTTATAATCCTTATATGCCTCGTGTCTGAACGTCGGTGCTTTAAGATCGAAACACACCGTTATATACCCAGGCTCATAATCCTTCTTTATCTTGTTCAGCATATTAAGAAAACCGTACACTCCCTGAGTATACAGTCCATCTTTTGTTATCATTGGCTTCTGCATCGCGTAGTAAGCCCTGTTCATCAGGCTGTTGCCATCTATGATCACTATTCTTTTTTCCATGTTTCACCTCGCATACAAGTTTATCAGAAATGCGTACCATACTCAATCACTTTTATGTCACTCTGAAGCACGCCTGTGATATAATCAAAGCCTGGATATCACAGAGACAGGAGAGCATTATCATGTACGATTTTCATACACATACAGCATTTTCAGAGGACAGCGATACACCTATGGGTGACATGATCAGCGCGGCTGAAAAACTAGGCATACAAAAACTTGCCGTCACCGATCACTGCGACCCCGATTTCCCGGATCCGGTATGGTCCTTTTATCTCGATTTCGAGGATTACTGGCACGCTCTCTGTGAAAAAGAAGAAGAACACAAAAACCGCATAGATATCCTTAAGGGGATCGAGATCGGGATACAAAATGGTGATACTCTCGCCAAATGCCGTGACGATGTTGAGATGTTTCCCTACGACATCGTGATAGGATCGTTCCACGCGTTCAACGGGCACGACCTCGACAGACGTGATTTTTCTGGCATTGATCAGGCCGAGATCGTACCCCGTTTCTACGAAAATATGTATAACTGTCTTCTCGAATACAGCGATTTCGATATCATTGGTCACTTCAACCTGATCGACAGATATATCGATTTCAAGCCTGACTACACCGCTGTCCGCGATATCATAGCCGAGATACTCGATATCCTCATAAAAGAAGACAAGACTATAGAAATAAACACATCATCCTATCGTTACGGCATGGGTGAACATACACACGCGTCAAAAGAGATACTCGAGCTTTATCATGACCTTGGCGGAAGGAATGTTTCCTACGGTTCAGACGCTCACTCGCCTGAATACCTGGGCTGGGAATATAAAAAAGCCTGCGGCATCCTTCAAGCCGCAGGTTTCAAAAAGCTTTCCGTATATAAGAGAAGGCAGAGATCAGAAGTGGACTTCTGATAACGCTGTGATCACCGTCCGAACTCAGTTTCATCACCAAGAGCCTGCTCTACATAGTCAAAATGATTCTTGATAGCACGCAGACCGCCAAGACGATCTTTATCTACCAGGCAGCTTACTATCTCTTTATGCGCCATCTGAAGCCTGTCTCTGTTCGGCCCTTTTAAAACTTCCAGTCTCATGTCCGCAGCGAAAGTATCTATGACCTCCGAAAGTGCCGAATAGATGTCTTCGATCATCACATTGCGCGACGCTTTTACGATGCCGTAATGTATCTTTTTGTCCCAGATCACATTTTCTTCCTCGCTTCTGTTTTCGTCGAGGTTGGCGATGTATGTCTTGAAATCATTTATTTCTTCTTCCGTGACATTATCTACCGCCAAAGAAAAAGCCTCCGACTCGAGCGCGTACCTGAGATGAGATATCTGATCATAATCCAGTTCGTGCAGCATGAACATCATCGAAAGACTTTCTGTCATATTCTTTTCAAAATCACAGGATATATAATTTCCGGCGCCCTGCTGGCTGGAAATGAACCCCATGATCTTCATCATATGTATCCCTTCACGCACAGAGTTGCGGCTGACCTGGAGTTCTTCCGCTATATCCCGCTCAGGCGGCAGTTTTGAACCGATCTTGAGTTCATGATTTATTATGCTGTTTTTTATGTAAGCCATGACCTTTTCATAAGCCTTGACTTCGCTCCCTATTGCCTTTGCCGCCATAATTTCTCTATCTCCCCGGTATGTTTTATCATTAAATTGGTAGTGCCTTTATTATACTCTACTTCTAGATCATGGTAAAGCCTCAAATTCCCCGCAGAGCGTTCTTTTTCCAGTGAAAAACCGGTGCAGCCCCCACTGCACCGGTCGTTTTTTATTTGTTATAATCTCTTACCAATATGTTTCTGCCCGTCTATAAAAGTTCGCTGCGACGAGCTGCCAGATTTCCCTTTGGTCCATCCATACACTGGCTCCTTTCGCGTTCCCTTTAACTTGACTTTATTATACCGTATTTTTTCATTCGAATCAAGAAAAACGTGTAAATATTTCAAATATTCTTTCAATTATGTTCTTGCATTAAAATCGCTATATCAGAGGCGCCATGACCTTCATGAAGAACCCGCTGGCTTTCATGAAAAATCCCCTGTTTTTCACATCTTCAAGAGTCTCAAGATGACTCTCCGCTATAGTATCGTTGAAGTCCTTTTCTATTTCCTTGATCTGCTCGACCGCGTACATATAAAGACCGCACTCGTAATGCAGATAGAAACTTCTGTAATCAAGGTTGACCGTACCTACTACCGCCTTGCATCCATCACTCACGACTGTCTTGGCGTGAATGAATCCCGGCGTATACTCATACACGTTGACTCCTGCCTTGATCAGTTCTTTGTAATGGCTCTTCGCCAGCGCGAACGCGTACTTCTTGTCAGGGATATGAGGAAGCAGTATAGTGACATCTACTCCTCTTTCAGCAGCATAGCGAAGACTTGTCTGTGTTTCGTGGTCCAGTACAAGATAAGGTGTCATTATATGGACATAATGCCGTGCATTGTTTATCATATCGAGATAGATCGTCTCTCCGACATTCTCATTATCAAGAGGGATATCTCCATATGGTATGACAAACCCTGTTTCTCTGCTCATGGCTGCCTTTTCTTCCGGTGTATATTCTCCCGGTGTAAGATACTTTTTGAAATCTTCAGTTTCTCGTTCACCGACGCTCCACATCTGAAGGAACATCAGAGTGAAGCTCTTCACTCCTGTACCCTGTATCATCACAGCTGTATCCTTCCAGTGCCCAAACGGAGACTTCCTGTTAATGTATTCGTCAGCGAGATTCACGCCTCCTGTAAATGCCGTTTTCCCGTCTATAACGCAGATCTTACGATGATCCCTGTTGTTATAATATGTCGCGATGACAGGATGGATACGAGAGAATACCTTGCATTTTATGCCGAGAGCGTTGATTTTTTTCGAGTAATTATATGGTACTCTCGCCATCGCGTTCATGCCGTCGTACATAAACCTGACTTCTACGCCTTCCTTGACCTTATCCTCGAGGACCTTCAGTATCGATCCCCACATATACCCTTCCTCAACAATAAAATACTCCATGAATATATATTTCTTAGCTGTTTTAAGCTGCTTCATAAGCTCTTCAAATTTATCTTCTCCAAGTGGAAAATACTTTACTGAGTTGTTCACATATGTAGGAAGATAACTGGTGTTGTAAAGATAATCAGACAGTCCGCCCGTTCCAGGATCTCTGCGCTTCAAGGACGCGTTTGCGACCTCGTTCTGACGAAGGAATTCTTTGCTTTCATCAAGTGTCCCGCGCAGCTGCTTCCTGATACGCCTGTTCCCGAACTGGAGTCTCGTGAAGAGATACATCAGCAGTCCGAATATCGGAAGCGCCAGGATCAAAACGAGCCAGGATATCTTGTACGAGGGGTTTCCCTGTTTATTTATGATAATGAGAGCGAGTATCAGCGCTATGAACTCGTGACCCAGCAATACGAAATATGTCGGTAAATATCTCGTCACATATACAGACAACACAAAAAAGGCCAGTATCTGCGCAAGGCAGAATACTGCCATCATCATCGTTCGTCCGAAAACAACACGCCAGAACCCTCTGCGTCCCTTTTCAAGGAGGAGGATATCATCGCGCCGAAATCTTTTTTTTGTATCTTTCTCTCTTTCCTCTTTTACAGCATTTTCTTTCATAATAGAATTATTATACCTCAATTACATCTCAACACATAATTTTATGATGCCATCATACTCAATTATTTTCCTTTTATGATATAATCTACTTGTCTTTTGACGGCATGTCAAGCAACGATATGCTATATTTTGTTTATTATTTGGAGGAACAAATGCAATACAGACAAGTCGGCGGACACGACCCGCTTTCGATATTGGGTTTCGGCTGTATGAGGCTGCCAAAATCCGGAGCAAAGATCGATCTCAGTGAAACAGAACGCGAAATAAGAAGGGCTGTCGATTCCGGAGTGAATTATTTCGACGCGGCTTATACATATCCCGGCATCGAAGAAGCTCTCGGCACAGTAGTACAGAGGATCGGATGCCGCGATAAGATCAAGATCGCGACAAAACTGCCTCACTATCTTCTTAAAACATCGGACGATCTCGACAAGTATTTCAATACTGAACTCGAAAGACTGAAGACCGATCATGTAGATTATTATCTTATGCACATGCTTCCCGATGTCGCCGTCTGGGAACGTCTGAAGAAATTGGGTATCGAGAAATGGATAGAGGATAAAAAAGCTTCCGGTCAGATCAGGAACATCGGATTCTCTTATCATGGAAACAGCGTATCTTTCTGTGAAGTACTGGATTGCTACAACTGGGATTTCTGTCAGATACAATACAACTATATGGATGAGACTACGCAGGCCGGAAGAAAAGGGCTTGAATACGCCGCATCGAAGAATATTCCTGTAATAATCATGGAACCTCTCCGCGGGGGACGGCTCGTAGACCACCTTCCGAAGAAGGCTTCTTCGCTTTTCAGGAAATACGCGCCTACTGTATCACCGGCAGAATGGGCATTCAGATGGATCTGGGATCAGCCCGGTCCTACAGTTGTACTTTCGGGTATGAATTCTATGACCATGCTTGAAGAAAACCTCCGTGTAGCAAATACTGCCCGCGTTGGAGAACTCACTGAAGATGACCACGCGTTTCTGGCCGAAATAAAAGAACTCATCAACGAGAAAGTCAAAGTACCGTGCACCGGCTGCGGTTACTGCATGCCGTGCCCGAACGATGTCGACATCCCTGGATGTTTCAACGCGTACAATATCGGTCACACCGATAATTACTACGAGGGAATAAAGAACTATATAATGTGCACCGTCCTGAGGAATAAAAAATCCGGCGCTGATCTATGTGTAAAATGCGGGAAATGCAGACCCCATTGCCCTCAGGGGATAGATATCCCGGAAGAGTTAGTTCACGTAAATAAATATTACGGCAACTTTATCTGCAGATTCATCGACTGGATCATATGCCGGATGTATAAATATTAACTTGCCAATTCACGATTTATATTGAATGATATCCTCGCGGCAAGGTTTCTAAGGACTCTGACCTCATCGTCTGTTATGCCGCGGAATATTATCTCTGTCACTCTGCCCTGGACATCCATCATGGCGTCGATCACCGCTCCGGCGGCTTCTTTGAGCTGCAAGTGGAACACTCGTCTGTCGTCTTCATCCTGAAAGACTCCAAGGTATCCTTTTTTCGTCAGGGTGTCTATAGCCTTTGAAATTCCTGATTTAGCCATGAATTTGAGTTCTACAATGTCTTTCGCTGTATCTATATCAGGATTTTCAGCAAGGAACATCAGTATATCCAGTTCCATCCGGGCAAGCCCGTATTTGGATGATACTTCGTTTGTCATCCTGTCGTAGAGTTTCCGGAACTGCTGTCCCGCGAAAAGAACGTTTAGATTCACATCCGCGAGAGAATTACATTCATTCATCTCCGTTCCCCTCTCTCATTTTCGATATGCTCTTGGCAAAATACGACGCGTCAGCCAGATCCAGCTCATCCGGATGCTCGAGAGCTTCGTCGAAATTTGATATCATTCTTTCCACCATTTCGGCATTCTCATCGTTTTTCAATGAAGCGTACCTGTCACGCACCTCTTCCCGCATCCTGCCCTGGCAGAGAAAGAATCCAAGAAATTCATTATCTTCTTCTATCCAGGCTCTGACATTCTGTTCTATCTCTTTCTTGTAACCTTCAGAAGGATCTGCTCCGCATGTCGCGAAAAGAGCGATCCCCGCTTCATGTAGTTCTGCCAGGCTGTCTATGACTTCCATGCTGCATGTCCCCTTGTGGATCGGGAACCCTATGAAATAAGTTTCGGCGTCCCTCAAAAATCCGCTCTCAGCGATATCTACCATTTCCTTCTCCTCGTCAGATACTGGTAAAGCGCTGAAAATACTGTCGGCTATCTGTTTCGTATTGCCGGTCTGACTGGAGTAAGCAACTACATATTTAAGCATATTCTTCTCCTTTTTCGTGATCAAATCAAGTTTCATTATGAACAGTTCATTAATGAACTATATCTGCTTTCAGAATAATCTCATAATGAGTATATGTCAATACTTGAACTCAAAAAAGAAAAAACGCTTCGCCGGCGATCTTCAAAGAGCCGTGAAAGCGTTCGTTCCTATGTAATGTATTATGGTAATCATCATTACATTGTCATCATTTACTGCATATCTATATTACCCTATTCTCCCTTATATTAATAGCAAATATTTATCGTAATTAATATTGATTTTACTTATATTTATTGATATCATAGCACTATAATATTATTCAAAGGAGATCCTATCATGAAGCAGGAAGATGTGTCCACATTTCTCGCAATCGTAGAAACGAGAAGTATATCAAAAGCAGCTGAAAAGCTTTTCCTTTCGCAGGCCGCTGTCAGCCAAAGACTTAAATCCCTGGAAAAAGAGATCGGCGTGACTCTTATTGAAAGGAAAAAGGGTTTCAAGACAGTCCAGCTGACGTCATACGGAAATCAATTCATCGATATAGCGGAACGCTGGTCCGCGCTCTGTCAGGAAACAGAAGAAATGAAAAACAAATCCGGCAGAATGAGTATGACTATAGCCTGCAACGACAGTCTCGCTACGTACATGCCGCTCTTCAAGTACATCGCGAAAGAAGAGCCCGGCATCGATCTGGACATCCGGACACTTGATTCAGGAGAAATATATGATCTGGTAGAAAAACGCGAAGCCGATGCCGGCCTGCTCCTCAACGTCATCAGCAGCGCTCAGGTCGACATAAAACCTATACTTCGCGAATCATATGTTATCATATCAAAATTTGATATTGCCGGTGACAGAAAAGAAGTTTCAGCAGATGACATGGATCCGGAAAAAGAGATCGTGCTCCAGTGGGGCCCGGAATACATGAGATGGCGTGAGACCCTGAAAATACATCCATTCTCACCACACGTGCGCGTGAACAGAATGTCGATGATAATAGATTTCCTTGACGAACCAGAAACATGGGCGATCGTGCCGCGCACCGTAGCCGATCACTTTGCCAGCCAGACCGATATAAATGTCCTTGAACTCAAAGGCGGCCCTCCCGACAGAGAGAGTTGTCTTATAGTACATGTAAATCCACGGAGCACACAACAAAAAGCGATCGACATGTTCACAGTTTATCTTAAACATTACCTCGCCGGTATCGGCGGCAGCACAAATATTTGAGCAGCTATTCGTGGTCGTGAAAATGTATATGACCGTTATCGTGATGTACATGATAATATTCATCTACCAGATTCGCTTTTACCAGCCTGTCCGCGTCACCCAGTATACTGTTTGTCGACGCGTCGGCAAGGATGCGATGATCTTCCCCAAACAATATCGCTCTGTCTGAGATCTCATGGACAAGTTCCAGATTGTGTGTAGAAGTAATGATCGTCTTTCCCGCGTCATTGAGTCTGTTCAGAAAATCGACCAGCCATCTCTGCGCTCTTGGATCAAGTCCTATCATAGGCTCATCAAGTATCAGTATATCCGGATCAAGAGCAAGGACTGCCGCTATTGCGACCTTGTGTTTTTCGCCGCCGCTGAGATGATACGGCGAACGATCTTTGAGAGGTTCGATCTCGAGCATCTCAATACAGTCGTCCGTCCTTTTCTTCACTGTGTCCTCATCCATGCCCATCTGTCTCGGCCCGAAAGCTATCTCATCAAACACTGTAGTGTTAAAAAGCTGCGCGTCTGAATTTTGAAAGATGAAGCCTACCCTTTTGTGAAGGCTTTTTGAAAAGATCGCATCTTTCATTTTCTTCTCAGTTATCTCTTCACCATCGAATTTATAGACACCTCTGTCGGCAAAGATGAGGCCGTTCATGATTTTGAGCAGCGTCGATTTCCCGCTGCCGTTCGGTCCCATGAACGCGAGTGCTTCTCCCTTATTTATGCTGAATGTTATTTGATCCAGCGCGATGTGATCATCATATGAATACGTGATATCACGCAACTCTATCATCGATTTTTCGATACTGTCCATCCTTGTTCCCCTTTATCACATGCTTGCGTAAAATATGAACAGCGCTGTTATCCCCGCGTACAGCAGAAGATATGCCGCGTCTGTCCATTTGAAATGTCCTCTTACAAACACCCTGTACTCACCTTCGAATCCCCTGCATTCCATAGCGTGGTACATCTCGACAGCCATTTCCTGTGATTTTATATACGCTGTACCGGCGACTCCGGACAGCGATCCGTATTTGCTGCGGCTCTTTCCTACTGATCTCAGCTTAAGCGCGTAAAGCATATTCAGAACGAGGTCACCGAGCATCACGATATACTTGATTGTTATATCGAGCACGAATATGAACATGTCCGGGAAATGCACTCTCTTGAGCGAATTTGTGATATCGTTCCACCGCGTAGTATACGACAGCAGATTCACCGCCGTGACAGTCAGGAAGACCTTCACAGTGATCACCTCACAGCTGTAGACATTGCCCCATATAAGAGCCGGCACCATTATTATAAAGGTGAAAAGCGACATGCTTATGCTCACCCTGAGCACTTTCTTAATAACAGGCGCCGGCATAAGACACAGCGTTCAGACGTGTGCTCTTCCGATCTCAGCGTGACCAGTTCGTACGCCAGGATAAATTTCAGAAACGAGGTCTGCCTCGATGTCACAACAAATACTACCAGCATCAGAGCGCAGAGCAGTTTGACAGACGCGTTTATCTGATATTTCGTCGCGCTTATCATGCTCTGGCTTCTGATCCTCGAAATGACACCGAGAACAGTAAGGATACTCTTGTTTATGAATCCGTCTTTGTTCCCCGTTGGGATATATTCATCTGTTTCCAGCAGCCATTCAGGCAGATCTCTCCGCTCAGGCCGCGCTTCCGCTTTCTCCACAATCGTTTCTCTTCATATTTGAAATAAGTTTGAATGTTATCACCAGCAGCGCGACGCCTACGACCGCCGACAAAATATATCCGACGACCTCAGGCATGCCCGCGACTGTATAGTCCGGCATGAGCGCCTTCCAGCTGAACCCGTTTGCCATACCGCTCGGAGTATATCCAAGTGATACACCTCCTGACATGACCTTGCTGATCTCATCGGTCCCCCATTCTCCCCACGCAGTGCCAGTGGCAAGAAGTCCTATAGGAGTAAGGCATATGAGTGCCGCGATCAGACCAATGACAGGTTTTGTTCTTTTCGGCTTTCCTTCATATAGTACGCCCGGCGATGTCTTCTTCACGAACGCGAATATCACTATCGCGAAGAGCACTTCCACAGGTCCCGCGACGAGAAGATGAGGTATCGTCATCGCCGGTATCGAGACCGAAAGCGGATACGGACTGTAAAGCGCCTGCCCCGCCGCATTGTGGAACAGGAGAGGCTGAAGCCCGAATTCTACCGCCGCGCAGAGCGCCGCCGCATTTATACCGAAGTAAGCTCCAACGCCAAGTCCGATATATTCTCCTGTAGTAGACTTTGTTCTGTCCTTGATGAACTTATATATGAAATATCCCACAAAAGGAAGCACGAACGCCATGTTGAAGCAGTTCGCCCCGAATGAAAGGATCCCTCCGTCCCCGAAAAGAAGTGCCTGTATAAGCAATGCCACGGAGACGGCTATACAGGCCGCGTACGGCCCAAGCAAAGCGCCAAGAAGCGTCCCCCCTACAGCATGTCCCGTAGTGCCTCCCGGCAGAGGAACGTTGAACATCATCATCAGAAATGAGAATGCCGCGCCTATACCCAGAAGCGGCATCTTCGATTTAGTGACTTCTTTTTTTACTTTTTTAACAGAAACAGCCCATACAGGTACCATGGCAGCAGCCATGACCACGCATGTTGAAGGACTGAGATAATTATCTGGAATGTGCATTATTGACCTTTTCCTCTCTAAAATAAAAAACCTGATCGGAATATCTTCACAGCATTCATGCTGTATGATATCCGATACGGGTTCTTCCCTGTATTATCGATATTGTTTTATTTCGCTTTCATCGAATTCGGAAAGGTCTTCTTGGCTTCTCCGTTAAATATTTTATCACGCGGCGAAGCGCAAGTCAACGGAGCGTATTTATATATTCTTTATATTCTCTTAACTGTCAACACATATGTTACACTTTGAGAAGTATTCTGATACAACCTGA